>NZ_JAUMSQ010000236.1:0-15066 GCF_030519285.1 Mycolicibacterium arseniciresistens | reverse complement strand
TCGGTGTCGGTGGCCAGCCGCCGCGCCCGGCCGACGTGGCCGCCGCTCACCGACGCCGCCCACTGCGCGTCGGCCTCCGACAACCCGTCGCGATCCACCAGGACCTGCGCGATCGCCTCCACCGGCGGGGTCACCAGCGCGACATGCCGGCACCGCGACCGCAACGTCACCGCGATGTCCTCCGGATCCACCGACGGCGCGCACAGCAGGAACACCGTCGACGGCGGCGGCTCCTCGACCACCTTGAGCAGCGCGTTCGCCGCACCCTCGGTCAGCCGGTCGGCATCCTCGATCACCACGATCTGCCAGCGCCCCGTCCCGGGCCGCCGCGACGCGATCTGCACGATGTTGCGCATCTCGTCCACGCCGATCGACAGGCCCTCGGGGATGATGCGCCGCACGTCGGCGTGCGTGCCGGCCATCGTCGTCGAGCAGGCTCGGCACTCACCGCACCCCGGAACACCTTCTGACGTGCACTGCAGCGCCGCAGCGAAGCACAGCGCCGCCACCGACCGGCCTGAACCCGGCGGGCCCGTCATCAGCCACGCATGTGTCATGGTCCCGATCGCGGCCGCCGAGTGAGCCGCGTCACCGCGAGCGGCCCGCGCCGCCGCCACCAGCTCCGCCTCCACGGCGTGCTGGCCCACCAATCGGGAGAAAACACCGCTCATCGCAGCCAACAGTAGTGGTCAGGCCGACACGGGTCGCTCACACCGGCGCACGGCGTCGCCGCGGCCCGATACGGTAATCACGTGACTGCAGGCGCGCTACCGATCGGGCGAATCACCGCATTCGTCCAGTGGGTGGCGCGCACCCCGTGGCCGGTGTTCTCCCTGGGCATGCTGCAGTCCGACATCATCGGCGCGCTGTTCGTGCTGGGTTTCCTGCGGTTCGGCCTGCCGCCCGAGGACCGGGTCCAGCTGCAGGACCTGCCCGCCTTCAACCTGGCGATCTTCCTGGGCTACCTGTTCGTCGCCTTCACCGTCGGCGCCTACCTCAGCCTGCGGCTGCTGCTGCCCGTCATCCGCTGGCAGCGCCGCGACACCCTGCTCGCCGACGGCGACCCGACGATCACCGCGCTCGCCCGCACCCGCGCCCTGCGGATGCCGTTCTACCGCTCGCTCATCAGCGTCACCAACTGGTGCCTGGGCTCCATCGTCTTCATCGTCGCCAGCTGGCCGGTCGCCAGCCACGCCGCGCCGGTGGTGGCCGTCGCCTCCGGCCTCGGCGCCACCGCCACCGCGATCATCGGCTACCTGCAGTCCGAACGGGTGCTGCGGCCCGTCGCGGTCGCGGCACTGCGCGGCGGCGTCCCGGCCAACTTCCGGGCCCCCGGCGTCATCCTGCGCCAGGTGCTCACCTGGGTGCTGTCCACCGGCGTGCCCCTGCTGGCCATCGTGCTGGCGCTGGTGGCCAGCCAGTTCCAGGTGCTGACGGCGCCCGCCGACCGGCTCACCATGCCGCTGCTGCTGATGGCCATTGCCGCCCTGCTGATCGGCCTGGCCGGCACGGTGCTGGTGGCCATGTCGATCGCCGATCCGCTGCGCCAGCTCCGGTGGGCCCTCGGCGAGGTGCAGCGCGGAAACTACAACGCCCACATGCAGATCTACGACGCCAGCGAGCTCGGCCTGCTGCAGGCCGGCTTCAACGACATGGTCCGCGACCTGTCCGAACGGCAACGCCTGCGTGACCTGTTCGGCCGCTACGTCGGCGAGGACGTGGCCCGCCGCGCCCTGGAACGCGGCACCGAACTCGGCGGGCAGGAACGCGACGTCGCGGTGCTGTTCGTCGACCTCGTCGGATCGACACAGCTGGCGTCGACCATCCCCGCCTCCGAGGTGGTGAACCTGCTCAACGACTTCTTCCGCGTGGTGGTGGACGCCGTCAACCGGCACGGCGGCTTCGTCAACAAGTTCCAGGGTGACGCCGCTTTGGCGATCTTCGGCGCGCCGATCGAACATCCCGACGCCTGCGGCGCGGCGCTGGCGGCGTCGCGCGAACTGCACGACGAGCTGATCCAGGTGCTCGGCCAGACCGAGTTCGGCATCGGGGTGTCGGCCGGACGGGCGATCGCCGGCCACATCGGCGCGCAGGCCCGCTTCGAGTACACCGTCATCGGCGATCCGGTCAACGAGGCGGCCCGGCTGACCGAGCTGGCCAAGCTCGAGCGGGGTCACGTGCTGGCGTCCTCGATCGCCGTCAGCGGCGCCCTCGACGCCGAGGCGCTGTGCTGGGACGTCGGCGAGATCGTCGAACTCCGTGGACGTTCGGCTCCCACCCAGCTGGCCCGGCCGGTGAACCTGGTGTCACCGAGCGAGGCGCGCTCAGAGATCTCCCGCTGACCACACCTCTCTAGGTGGACAGCGGTCCGCTTTGCTGGGATTCTCAGTCGGTGCCCAACGGGATGGCATCGCGGATCGCTGAGACCGCCGCCGTCGAGGAGTTCCTGAACTCGTCGCGACGCGATGCCGGCGCCCTGGTGCTCGAGGGCGACGCCGGGATCGGCAAGAGCACCCTGCTGATCGCGGCGGTGGAGCAGGCCCGCGGTCTGGGTTATCAAGTGCTGGTGGCTCATCCGGCTCAGGCGGAGTCGGTGCTCGCTTATGCCGCGCTGACCGACCTGCTGGGTGACGTCGACGCGTCCGCGTGGGATCAGCTGCCGCCGGCGCAGCGGCACGCGGTGGACCGGGTGATGCTCTGGGACGACGCGGCGGGTCCGGCCACCGATCAGCGCGCGGTGGCTGCCGGCTTCCTCACCCTCGTCGAGGTCCTCGCCGACCGCGGGCCGCTGCTCCTGGTCATTGACGACGCACAGTGGCTCGACCCGTCCAGCACGCATGTCGTGGGATTCGTCGCGCGCAGGCTTCCCGCCCGGACACGCATGCTGCTCACCGTCCGCACCGGCCCCGACGGCAGCGCCGCCATCGACTGGCTTGCGCTGCCCACCCCCGACGCGGTGCGGCGCGTCGCCGTCCGGCCGTTGAGCCTCGGCGGTCTGCACGCCGTGTTGTCCGCACGCCTCGGCCGGTCGTTCCCCAGGCCGGTGATGGCCCGGATCAGGGACATCTCGGGTGGCAACCCGTTCTTCGCGATCGAACTCGCCCGTGCGATGAGCGGCGCCGCGGGCGCGGGCGCCCACCTGCCCACCACACTGTCCGAGTTGGTCCGCGGCCGGCTCGGCGAGCTCGACCCCACCTTGCACGAATGTCTGCTCGCCACAGCATGTCTGGCCTCCCCCAGCGTCGAAACCGTGGCGCGTGCCGTCGGCAGCGATCCGGCCACCGTGGTGGATCTGATGCAGGAGGCGGAGAGCAAGGGACTGATCGAGATCGACGGACTTACACTGCGATTCGCTCATCCGCTGCTGTCGCACGGCGTCTACACCGAGGCCGCGCCCGGTCGGCGCCGCGCGATGCACCGGCGGCTGGCCGGCATCGTCGACCAGACCGAACTGCGCGCCCGCCATCTCGCGCTGGGCGCCACCGTGGTGGACGAGCACACCCTGCAGGCGCTCGACGAAGCCGCCGAGTCTGCCCGCAACCGCGGCGCACCCGCGGCCGCCGCTGAGTTCACCGACCTCGCCATCGGCCTGGGCGGTGACACCCCGGAGCGCCGGGTCCGTTCGGCGACAATGCATTTCAGTGCCGGTGACAACGTCAGGGCCCGCGCCGCCCTGGAGCAGGCCGTCGCGCAGACCGAACCGGGCGAGGTGCGCGCCGAGGCGCTGCGCATGCTCGGCATCGTGCTGCTGTTCGCCGACAGCTTCGTCGAGTCGGCCGCGCTACTCGAGCGGGCCGTCGCCGAAGCGCGCGACGACCTCGCCGCGAGGGTGCCGATGCTCATCACGCTGAGCTTCGCGCTCGTCAACTCCGGCCGGATGGACGCCGCCATCGACCGCGCCAGGTCGGCGATCGACGAAGCGACCCTGCTCGGCGACGACCACCTGCTGAGCCAGGCACTGAGCATGAACGTCGTGCTGGGATTCATGCGGGGCGACGGCTACGACGAGCAGGCCATGGCCCGCGCGCTCGAACTCGAGGACAGCGAGGCGCACACACCGGTCGCGTTCCGCCCACGCGCCCAATATGCACTCCTGCAGGCCTGGATCGGCCATCTCGACGAGTCACGCAGGGAGCTCGCGGCCATCCGCAGGCAGTGCCTCGAGCGCGGCGAGGAGAGCGAGCTCATCTTTGTCGCCTTCCATCAGGTGATGGCCGAGGTCTGGGCCGGTGACCTCTCGGCGGCGGCCCTGATCGGCGAGGACTTCATGGAACGGGCGCTGCAACTGGGCACCGACCTGCCGCTGTCGGTGGCGTTGACCACCCGGGCGCTGCTCGCCGCCTATGCGGGACGCGCCGACGACGCGCGGGTCGACGCCCGCGAGGCGCTGGCCGCGGGCCGGCGGTGCGGGTCGACCCGGCTGATGGAGTGGCCGGTCACGGCCGTGGGCTTCCTCGAGGTGTCGCTCGGCAACCACCGGGCGGCGATCGACACCATCACGCCGCTGCTCGTCATGCCGGAGATGGCGCCGAACGCCACCGAGGTCATCGGCGCCACGTTCATCCCCGACGCGGTCGAGGCGATGATCGGCCTCGGCGAACTCGACCATGCGCAGCGGCTGACAACCCTGTTGGAGCGCAACGGGAGTCGGCTCGACCGGCCGTGGATGTCGGCGGTGGGAGCGCGGTGCCGCGCGATGCTGCTGGCCGCGCGCGGAGACGTCGACGAGGCGGCCCGCAGCGCCGAAGTCGCGATGGCACACCACGATCGCGTCGCCATGCCGTTCGAACGTGCCCGCACCCAGCTGCTGCTCGGCCAGCTGCACCGCAGGCGCCGCCATAAGGACGCCGCGGCCGCCACCATCAAGGAGGCGCTGGCCGCCTTCGAGCAGCTCGGTGTCCCGCTGTGGGCGGACCGCGCCCGGGCGGAGCTGGGTCGCGCCAATGTGGCGCCCCAGCGCGCCGGCGGTCTCACGCCGTCCGAGCGGCGGGTCGCCGAGCTGGCCGCCACCGGCATGACCAACCGTGAGGTCGCCGCGGCGTTGTTCATCAGCCCGAAGACGGTGGAGGCCAACCTCGCCCGGATCTACCGCAAGCTCGGCATCCGGTCGCGCGCCGAGCTGGGCCGGCTCACCCCGTTCGAATAGCCGGACTGCTCAGCTGCGCTTGGCGGCCTTCTTGGCCGGAGCCTTCTTCTTCGCGGGCGCCTTCTTGGCCGCCTTCTTCGCGACCTTCTTCACCGGGCCGCGGGCCCGTCGGTCGGCGAGCAGTTCGGACGCGCGCTCGTCGGTGATCGACAGCACGTCGTCACCCTTGCGCAGGCTCGCGTTGGTCTCCCCGTCGGTGACGTAGGGGCCGAACCGGCCGTCCTTGATCACCATCGGATTACCCGACGCCGCGTCGTTGCCGAGTTCGCGCAGCGGTGGCGCGGCCGCGGCCTGCCTGCCCCGGCGTTTCGGCTCGGCGTAGATCTTGAGCGCCTCGTCGAGGGTGATGGTGAACATCTGCTCCTCGTTGGCGAGAGAGCGAGAGTCGGTGCCGCGCTTCAGGTATGGCCCGTAGCGGCCGTTCTGCGCGGTGATCTCCTCGTTGGTCGCCGGGTCGACACCGACGACGCGGGGCAGCGACAGCAGCCGCAGCGCATCCTCGAGGGTGACCGTCTCGATGTCCATGGTGCGCAGCAGCGAACCAGTCCGCGGTTTGGGCCCGGTCGGCTTCTTACCCTTCTTCGCCGTCGACCCCGCGTCGGGTTCCTCGCCGCCCTTCCCCCCAGTCGCTCCGCTCCCGCCCCCTGGATCCGGTTCGGGCAGCACCTCCGTGACATACGGGCCGTAGCGCCCGTCCTTGGCGACGATCTCGTGACCGGTCTCCGGGTCGATGCCCAGCGAGCGGCCCTCCTGCGGTGTGGAGAACAGCTTCTCGGCCAGCTCGAGGGTCAGCTCGTCGGGCGTGAGCTCGTCCTTGAGGTTGGCCCGCTGCGGCTTGAGCTCACCCGGGTTGTCCGGATCGGGGATCATCCGCTCCAGGTACGGCCCGTTGCGGCCGACCCGGACGTTGATCGGGATTCCTTGCTCGTCGTCGAAGAGCTTGATGGAGTTGACGACTCGGGCGTCGATCTCCTCGAGGTTGCCGCCGACGAGCTTCTTCAGGCCACCGGAGCGCGCGATCGAGTCCTCGACGCCGTGGTCACCACCGAAGTAGAAGTTGCTCAGCCAGTTGGTGCGCCGCTCATGGCCCGCGGCGATCTCGTCGAGTTCGTCCTCCATCGCCGCGGTGAAGCCGTAGTCGACGAGGCGGCCGAAATGCTGTTCCAGCAGGCCGATCACCGCGAACGCCACCCAGGACGGCACCAGCGCGCTGCCCTTCTTGTGGACGTAGCCGCGGTCCTGGATGGTCTTGATGATCGACGAGTACGTCGAGGGCCTGCCGATGCCGAGGTCCTCGAGCGCCTTGATCAGCGACGCCTCGGTGTACCGGGCCGGCGGGCTGGTCTGGTGTCCGTCGGCGGTGAGGTCCGCGGCGTCGACCCGCTGGCCCTGGGTGAGGTTCGGAAGCCTGCTCTCGGCGTCGTCGGCCTCGCCGCCGGCCTGCTCGTCGAGGCTCTCGACGTAGGCCTTGAGGAATCCGGCGAACGTGATGGTGCGACCGCTGGCGCTGAACACGACCTGCTCGCCGGAGGACGCCTGGCCACCGATCCGCAGGCTCAGCGTGGTGCCGCGGGCGTCGGCCATCTGCGAGGCGACCGTGCGCTGCCAGATCAGTTCGTAGAGCCGGAACTCGTCGGTGTCGAGCGCGGCGTGCAGCTGACCCGGCGTCTGGAACACGTCGCCGGCGGGCCGGATCGCTTCGTGGGCCTCCTGCGCGTTCTTCACCTTGCGGGTGTACTGCCGGGGGGTCGGGTGGACGTACTCCTCGCCGTAGAGCTGGCGGGCCTGGTTGCGCGCGGCTTCCACAGCGCTGGCCGACAGCGTCGTCGAGTCGGTGCGCATGTAGGTGATGTAGCCGTTCTCGTACAGCCGCTGCGCGATGCTCATCGTGCGTTCCGAGGAGAACCGGAGCTTGCGGCCGGCCTCCTGCTGCAACGTGGAGGTCATGAACGGCGGATACGGCTTGCGGGTGTAGGGCTTCTGCTCCACCGACGTGACGGCCAGCTGGGCGCCCCGCAGGCCGGTCGCCAGTGCGCCTGCCGCGGCCTGATCGAGCACCCGCACCTCGTCGGGCTTGCGGACCTGGCCCAACGAGTCGAAATCCCGGCCGGTGGCCACCCGGCGGCCGTCGACCGAGTTGAGCTTCGCGGTGAACCGCGGCGGGGACGCCTGCGGGTCGGACACGCTGGCGTCCAGTTCGGCGGTGACGTCCCAGTAGCCGGCGCTGCGGAAGGCCATCCGCTCGCGTTCGCGCTGGACGATGATGCGGGTCGCCACCGACTGCACCCGCCCGGCGGACAGCTTCGGGGCCACCTTCTTCCACAGCACGGGGCTGACCTCGTAGCCGTAGAGGCGGTCGAGGATGCGGCGGGTCTCCTGCGCGTCGACCAGGTCGATGTCCAGGTCACGGGGGCTTTCGGCGGCCGCGCGGATGGCCGGTTCGGTGATCTCGTGGAACACCATCCGCTTGACCGGGATGCGCGGCTTGAGCGTCTCGAGCAGGTGCCAGGCGATGGCCTCGCCCTCGCGGTCGCCGTCCGTCGCGAGATAGAGCTCGTCGACGTCCTTCAGCAGGCCCTTGAGCTCGGTGACCGTGCCCTTCTTGTCCGGGCTGACGATGTAGAGCGGCTCGAAGTCCGCGTCGACGTTGACCCCGAGGCGTGCCCAGGGCTCCGACTTGTACTTGGCGGGCACGTCAGCGGCCGCCCGGGGCAGGTCACGGATGTGCCCGCGGGATGATTCGACGATGTAATTGGAGCCGAGGTACCCGGCTATCTTGCGCGCCTTGGTCGGCGACTCGACGATGACGAGTCGTCGAATCGATCCGTTGCCTCCGCTGCCGCGGTCCCGGTCAGCCAACTGTGCGCACGCTCCACTTCTTGAGTTGCCTGACCACGCCGAAACCGCTCACCGGCTTGCCAGGCAACTGACAATTTCGCACCCCGGGCCTGCCGACGCAAACTGACCTACTTGTCACAAGCCGTCAGAGGTGAGGCCATTGTGACAACGCCTCGGCGTCGTCCGGGGGTTCCCCCACGTTCTCTACCAGGCGCGACAGCCTCCGGCGGCCACTGATTCGCAGGGCCGGCCGGGCACCGCGGGTGCCGATCAGAGTGGGTGCGATACCGACGCGCATCATGGCCGACGCCAGCGCCGTGTGGGTGTCCGGCGCGTGTGGATCGAGGCCGAGCAGATAGCGGTCGTCCTCCGGGGTGCCTGAGGCCAGCGTCCAGGCCCGAAGCTCCCGTGGGCCGGGCAGCCACTGCGGCGGGACGGTCTTGACGGCGCCACGGGTCCATTCGGCGGCAATGGCGACCAGCCGGGCGTCGGGCGCCGTGCGCACCAGCGGGTTGTCCTCGTCGGTGCGGGCGATCTCGGAGGTCAGCCCGACGTCGTCGATCATGGCGGCCAGCGCCTCGGCCCGCCACGGCCGGTCAACGACGATCGACAGCCGCGCGGCCTGGCTGCCTGCGGCACCGGACAGCACGACCTGCCCCGGCGCGGCCAGCAAGCCGGTCAGGTCGGCGACGGCCGGCGGCACCGACTCTGCCGAGAAGAACGACAGCTGGCTCACGCATCGACAGTAAGGCAGTCGAGTGCCGCCGATGCGCGCGCCGGGCCGCCAGGACGAGAAAACCCCCCGGCAGTCCGCTGACGGACGCACCGAGGGGTGTTTCTCAAATGGTGATCAGACTGCGCGAACGCCGGTCGCCTGAGGCCCCTTGGGGCTCTGGCCGACCTCGAACTCGACCTTCTGGTTCTCTTCCAGCGTGCGGAAGCCCGAACCCTGGATCTCCGTGTAGTGGACAAAGACATCGGCGGAGCCGTCCTCGGGAGCGATAAAGCCGAAGCCCTTCTCCGCGTTGAACCACTTCACAGTTCCCTGTGGCATCTCTCGTACTTTCCTTCTCTTCTACCGGGTGCGGCCCGCCGACTTCCGGCGCACCGGGCCCGTTCCGACCGCCATACCTCGTGGAGTCGTCGGAACTTGACCCGACTCACAACCTCGCAGGAACCGCGATCGCAACGTCGATCCTGCGAGTGTTGGAACACGAACACAGAAGCTGCGACCGCCATCAGTCAATCACGTTTCTGGCCAGCCGCAACAGTCCCGGCGCAGTTCCGTGGGGAACAATTCAACTGATGGCTGACGACCGGTATCCGACGGGTTGTCACAGGGGTGTCCGAGGAGGGTCGGCAGTGGCGGATCGGGGGTCGGACTTCGGCCGCGAACTGCTCGCCTGCGCGGTGGCGGGCACCGATCCCGACGAGCACCCGCTGCGCCATGTCGCGGATCTGCCGCCGCGCCGGGGCAGGCCCGAGGCGTGGCCGTCGTGGGCCGAGCCGGACGTCGTCCAGGCGTTTGTCGACCGCGGCATCACCGCGCCGTGGTCGCATCAGGCGGCGGCCGCCGATCTCGCCCACGGCGGGCGGCACGTCGTGCTCAGCACCGGCACCGCGTCGGGCAAGTCGCTGGCCTATCAATTGCCGATCCTGTCGACGATGGCGGTGGACCGCCGGGCCAGGGCGCTGTACCTGTCGCCGACCAAAGCGCTGGGCCACGACCAGTTGCGCACCGCGCAGGCGCTCACCGACGCGGTGCCCGCCCTGCGGGACGTGGCGCCGTCGTCCTACGACGGGGACAGCCCGACCGAGGTGCGCCGCTTCGCGCGGGAACGCTCGCGGTGGATCTTCTCCAATCCCGACATGATCCATCTCTCGCTGCTGCGCAACCATGCCCGCTGGGCGGTGTTCCTGCGTCACCTGCGGTTCATCGTGGTCGACGAATGCCATTACTACCGCGGCATCTTCGGCTCCAACGTGGCGATGGTGCTGCGCAGGCTGCTGCGGCTGTGCACCCGGTACCACGCCAGCCCGACCGTCATCTTCGCCAGCGCCACCACCGCCGCCCCGGCCGCCACCGCCGCCGAGCTGATCGGCGAGACGGTCACCGAGGTGACCGACGACGGCTCACCGCACGGCGCCCGCACGGTGGCGCTGTGGGAGCCTGCGCTGCGCACCGACCTCGTCGGCGAGAACGGCGCCCCGGTGCGGCGTGCCGCAGGCGCCGAGGCGGCCAGGGTGATGGCCGACCTGATCGCCGAGGGCGCACGCACGCTGACCTTCGTGCGGTCGCGGCGCGGCGCCGAACTCACCGCGCTGGCTGCCCGCGCCCGGCTGGAGGACGTCGCACCCGAGCTGGCCGGGCTGGTGGCCTCCTACCGCGCGGGCTATCTGTCCGAGGACCGGCGGGAGCTGGAGCGGGCACTGGCCGAGGGCGAACTGCGCGGCATGGCCACCACAAACGCCCTCGAACTCGGCGTCGACATCGCCGGCCTCGATGCGGTGGTGCTCGCAGGCTTCCCCGGCACCGTCACCTCGTTCTGGCAGCAGGCCGGGCGGTCCGGGCGGCGCGGCCAGGGCGCGCTGATCGTGCTGGTCGCGCGCGACGACCCGCTGGACACCTACCTGGTTCACCACCCGGAGGCGCTGCTCGACAAGCCGATCGAGCGGGTGGTGATCGACCCGGCCAACCCGTTCGTGCTGGGTCCGCAGCTGTTGTGCGCGGCGACCGAACTGCCGCTGACCGACGCCGAGGTGCGGATGTGGAACGCCGAGTCGGTGGCGGCCGAGCTCGTCGACGACGGGCTGCTGCGCCGCCGGCCCGCGGGCTACTTCCCCGTGCCCGGCATCGACCCGCACCCGGCGGTCGACATCCGCGGGTCCTCCGGCGGCCAGATCGCGATCCTGGAGGCCGGCACCGGCCGGATGCTCGGCAGTGCGGACGCGGGACGGGCGCCGGCGACGGTGCATCCGGGCGCGGTGTACCTGCACCAGGGCGAGAGCTTTGTCGTCGACTCGCTGGACTTCGAGGACGGTGTGGCGTTCGTGCACGCCGAGGACCCCGGATACACCACCTTCGCCCGGGAACTGACCGACATCACGGTGACCGGCGCCGGCGAGCGGCAGTCGTTCGGCCCGGTGACCGTCGGCCTGGTCCCGGTGTGCGTGAGCAACACCGTCGTCGGGTATCTGCGGCGGCGGCTCACCGGTGAGGTGATCGACTTCGTCGAACTCGACATGCCGACGCGGTCGCTCGACACCATGGCGGTGATGTGCACGATCACGCCGGAAGCGTTGGAGCGCAGTGGGATCGAGATGCTCCGGGTGCCTGGTTCACTGCACGCGGCCGAACACGCGGCGATCGGGTTGCTGCCGCTGGTGGCCAGCTGCGACCGCGGCGACATCGGCGGGGTGTCGACGGCGGTGGGACCGGTCGACGGGCTGCCCGCGATCTTCGTCTACGACGGCTATCCCGGTGGTGCGGGCTTCGCCGATCGCGGGTTCCGCCGGCTCGCGACGTGGTGGGGTGCGACGGCGTCGGCGATAGAGGCGTGTGAGTGTCCGCAGGGCTGTCCGTCCTGCGTGCAGTCGCCGAAGTGCGGAAACGGCAACGATCCGCTGGACAAGTCGGGGGCGGTGCGCGTGCTGCGTCTGGTGCTCGAGGAGTTGGCAGCCGGTCGGGGGGAATCCGCGAGACGCTCTGATCGCTGACGGCGTGGTGACGACCGACCCCTCGACGGTCGACTCCACGGGTCAAGGCGAATGGCGGTGTCCCGGGCGTGCCGGTCACGCAGACGCTGCGATGAACGGTCGGACAACGCGATCCGTTCCAAGCCCCGGAAGCCGGGCGCAGACGAAAAATACCTTGTCCCCGTATATGCGTGCAACTCATTCGGCGCAGTATGACGGCCCCCGGAAGCTGACAGCTGTCGAGTGACGACGGATTCCATCGACGGTTGCTGCGCGCCGGCCGGTGGGCGCCCCTGGCTAAAATCACAGCCATGAGCCACGACTGGCTGCTCGTGGAGACCCTGGGCAACGAGCCCGTTGTGGTCGCTCGGGGCCGCCAGACGAAGAATCTGGTGCCGATCAGCGCCTTTCTGCGACGGAATCCGCACCTGATGGCGGTGCAGAGCGCCATCGGTGAGACGGTCCGGGTCGGTAAGGGCTTGAGCAGCATCACCCCCAAACACGACCGCGTGATCCGTACCGAGGTGGTGCAGATGTCCGACGGGCGGATCCACGGTGTGCACGTGTGGATCGGCCCGCCCGACGAGGAACCCCCGGAGCGGCCGCTGCCCGGGCCGCTGACATGGGACCTGTCCAGCGGGGTCGCCACTGACACCAGGCAGTCGCTGATCAACAGTGGCCGCGACGCCGACAACGAGGACCTCAACAACCGCGCGTTCGCCGAGGACCTTCCGATGCGCGACCTCAACGCCGACGAGACGAAGGTGCTCTCGCTGGCGATCAAACCCGAGGCCGGCCGGACACTGTGCAGCACATGGGATGTCACCGACTTCCGCGGCGAGCAGATCAAGGTCGGCTTCGCCGCGCGCGCGGTGCTCGAGGACGGCGAGGACGGCAAGGAGCGGCTGATCTGCCGGGCCATGAACTGGCGCGGCGAACGGGACAGCGACGTGACCCCGCCGGACTATCTGGCGCAGCGGATCCTCGACGGCCTGGCCCAGCCCGGCGTGCACCGGGCGCTGGTCGACCTGGACTCGTGGAAGCTGCTCAAGTGGCTCGACGAGCCCGCTGACTTCTACGACTGGCGTACCAGCGAGGTCCATCCCGACGATGCGGCGCACTTGGAGCGAATGACGCGGGAGTTCAGCACCGGCACCACCGTCGCGGTGCTGCGACTGAAGGCCGCCGACGGCGAGTGGGCGCCGGTGCAGATGACGATCAACCGGATCGAACTCGAACCGGGGACGTTCGCCGGCCTGATCGCGTTGCGGCGGGCCGGCAACGACGAACTGGCCGCCGAACGCTGATCGCCGAATCGGCTCTCTCCACCGTGGCGAGCAGCGCGTCGATCAGGATGGGGCAGAAGTCCAGCACTCGGCGCGGCGGAATGACGACCACCTAGCGTCGCCCGTCGACACGGCGACCTCGTTGCGTCCGCATTTACCGAAAACAGTTTCGGTTTTCGCTTTTCTGTGGCAGCCTGATCTTGTGACGGCTGAACGAGGGAGCAGGACCCAGGCACAGCGCACCGCCGATACCCGGCGCGTACTGCTGGACGCGGCGTTCGACGCCCTCGTGCACGGCGGATTGAGGGCAGTCACGACGACCGAAGTGGCGCATCGCGCGGGACTGTCGTTGGGTGCGCTGACCCATCAGTTCCCCACGAAGGCGGAGCTGCTGACCGCCGCAGTTGTCCATTCCTTCGATCGGCGTATCGATGAGTTCCGTTCGGCCATGCGAGAACTGGATCCGTCGGCTGATCGGATCGATGCGGCGATCGACCTACTGTGGTCGATGTTCAGCAAGCCCACCTTCGTGGCATGGCGTGAACTGTGGACCGCGGCGCGCACCGACCCCGGCCTGGCCGATGCCGTGATCCGGATCGACCGGGAGTTCATGGCGGCCAGTGAACAGATATACGTCGAACTTCTCGCGGTCACCGGTGCCGTTGAGGGGGCGTCAGACGGGCTGGTGGGGCTGCACTTGATTTATGCGCTGATCGGGGGGTTGGCCACTTCTCGCGCGATCCCGGGCTACGAGCCTCATCCCACCGAGGCCGTCCTCGACGCATTCAAACAAATCATCCGCCCAGTCTTCGGCGGGACCCGACCGGCGGTGGCCGACGCGCCCTGACGGTCCATCGCATACATGTACAGGACTTCCACGGCAACGCTCGACGGCAAGGCAGAGGAGCACACCATGACCGAGACCAGAGACACCGGCGGCGTCACGAGCCAACCCGAGATCCGGGCTCGACGGATCCGATTCGACTACCCCGACTCGTCGATGCATGACCACTACGTCGGTGGCGATCTGGTGATGAGCCATCTCGTGGCCTACTTGTCGGCGACCTTTCCGGAGGGCGAGGAGTTCTTCGTGCGTTCGGTGCGCCACTTCGCCGACAAGGTCGTCGATCCCGAGCATAAGGACCGCGTTCGCGGGTTCATCGGCCAGGAGGTCACCCATGGTCGCGAGCACCGCGCGCTCAACCAGCGCTTGCAGCAGATGGGCTATCCGACCCGGTGGGAGGACCGAACCACGCGGCGAATGCTGCACGGGTACGAGCGGTTCCTTTCACCGCTCACCTGCCTGGCCATCACCGCCGCGCTCGAGCACTTCACGGCAGTGTTCGCGGAAACGCTGCTCGAGGACGAGCGGGCACAGGAACTGCTCGGGTCGACAGAAGTTCGAGCGCTGCTGCTGTGGCACGCTTTCGAGGAATCAGAGCATCGGGCGGTCGCGTTCGACGTCTACCGGTCCGTCGGTGGTTCCGAGAGACGCCGGATCACGGCGATGCGAGCGATGATGGTCGCGTTCACCACCGGAATGCTGCTCCACACCGTTGTCTCGCTACTCAGCGACCGCGCCACCTATCGACCGCTACAGCTGATCACCAGCCTGGCGCGGCTACGACATTCGCCCTTTCTGAGCCGTACGGTCAGCCGACGACTGCGCGCCTACAACACGGTCGGCTTCCATCCCGACGACATCGACAACACCGCGTTGCTGCAGCGCTGGGCCGTCGAACTCTTCGGTGAAAACGGCTCGCTCAGCGACCACCTTCACTGATGGCGAGTGTCGACCGTGGTGTCGTCCGCCAGTTCGGCGCCGACGTCACGACCGCTGCGAAATCTGCGCTGTTGCGGGCCGATCAGCGCACCCCGGACTGATCGACTGGCCCGGCGCGCGCGACCGCCCGTGCCGGTCCGACCCGCCATGCGCCCAACGCCACCGCGGCATCGACCGTGACCAACACGTCGAGGCCGTGCACCGCGCAGTCCGTCACCGTCGTGTCCATCGCCGCCGCGATGTGCGACGCGGTGAGGCATGCCGAGTCGGTGCCCGCAGGCATCCTGCCCGCGGCCGCCAGCGACGCGAGGTCCGCG
>NZ_JAUMSQ010000235.1:0-3185 GCF_030519285.1 Mycolicibacterium arseniciresistens | reverse complement strand
TGACCAGCACGGTGCCGACCCGCACCCGGCCGCGGTGGTCCGGCCCGCCCTCGGCCCGCAGCCGCAGGCCGTCCCACGTGACCTCGGCGCCGGGCAGCGGCACCCGGCCGAGCTCGAACGCCACCAGACCGCCGACCGTGTCGACGTCGAGATCGTCGTCGAACTGCATGTCGTAGAGCTCGCCGAGGTCCTCGATCGGCAGCCGTGCCGAGACCCGGAAGTGCCGCTCCCCCAGCTCTTCGACGGGTGCGACCTCGTCGGTGTCGTACTCGTCGGCGATCTCGCCGACGATCTCCTCGAGCACGTCCTCGATCGTCACCAGTCCGGCGATGGCGCCGTACTCGTCGACCAGCAGCGCCATGTGGTTGCGGTCGCGCTGCATCTCCCGCAGCAGCTCGTCGAGCGGCTTGGAGTCCGGGACGAACACCGCCGGGCGCATCACCTCGGTCACCGACGTGTCGCGGCCCCCGGTCACGGAGGTGTAGGTCTGCTGCACAAGGTCTTTGAGGTAGACGACGCCGATGATGTCGTCGACGTTCTCACCGATCACCGGGATCCGCGAATGCCCGCTGCGCACCGCGAGCGACGTCGCCTGGCCGGCCGACTTGTCCCGCTCGATCCACACCATCTCGGTGCGCGGCACCATCACCTCGCGCGCGGCGGTGTCGCCGAGCTCGAACACCGACTGGATCATCCGGCGCTCGTCATCGGCGACGACGCCGCTCTGCTGGGCCAGGTCGACGACCTCGCGCAGCTCGATCTCCGAGGCGAACGGGCCGTTGCGGAAGCCGCGGCCCGGGGTCAGCGCGTTGCCGATCAGCACCAGCAACCGGCTGATCGGGGTGAGCAGGATCGACAGTGCCTGCAGCGGTATCGCACTGAACAGGGCGATCTGGTAGGCGTGCTGCCTGCCGAGGGTGCGCGGGCCGACGCCAACGGCGACGAAGCTGACGACGACCATGATGGCCGCTGCGGCGAACAGGCCCCAGCTCACCCCGAGATGGCCGTCGAGGAAGGCGACCAGCAGCACGGTCGCGCTGATTTCGCAGGCGATGCGCAGCAGCACGATCAGGTTGATGTAGCGCGGCCGCTCCGTCATCACCTTGGCCAGTCGCACCGAGCCGGGGCGCTCGTCGCGCATCAGTTCTTCGACACGCGCCATCGACACCGTGCTCAATGCGGCGTCGATGGCGGCGAAGGCGCCGCCGAGGACGACCAGGACGATGGCACCGATCAGCTGGGGTAGGCCGGTCATGGGTGTCGGCCGCCGTCAGGGATGGTCGAAATATCGCGACTCGTCGATCAACCGACGGTCCTTCTGGGTCTGCCGGTCCTGGTGGTATGCCTCGACCTGGTCGGCCACCCACCCCTCGAGCAGTCGGCCCTGCAGGGCGAACATCTCTTTCTCCTCGTCCGGTTCTGCGTGGTCGTACCCGAGTAGGTGCAGGACGCCGTGCACGGTCAGTAGCGCCAGCTCGTGACCGAGCGAATGCCCCGCTGCCTCAGCCTGTTTGGCGGCGAACTCCGGACACAAGACGATGTCGCCGAGCATGGCGGGTCCCGGATCGGGCGCGTCGGGCCTGCCGCCCGGTTCGAGCTCGTCCATCGGGAAGCTCATCACGTCGGTCGGGCCCGGCAGGTCCATCCAGCGCATGTGCAGGTCGGCCATCGCCGAGGTGTCGAGCAGCACCATCGACAGCTCGGCCGCCGGGTGCACCTTCATCTCCCCGATGACGAACTTCGCGACGCTGATCAGTTCCTCTTCGGCGATGTCGATGCCCGACTCGTTGGACACCTCGATACTCACGGCGGCTACCGCCTGGAGCGGCCGCTGGACGCGCGCCGCTCCGCCCGGTTCATCAACGCGGACTCCTCGGATCTGGCGTAGGCGTCGACGATGTCGGAGACCAATCGGTGCCGCACGACGTCGGCGCTGGTGAGTTCGGCGAAGTGGATGTCGTCGATGTTGTTCAGGATCCGGGCGGCCGCCTGCAGACCCGAGGTGGCGCCGCCGGGCAGGTCCATCTGGGTGATGTCCCCGGTGACGACCATCTTGGCGCCGAAGCCCAGCCGGGTCAGGAACATCTTCATCTGCTCGGCCGTGGTGTTCTGCGCCTCGTCGAGGATGATGAATGCATCATTCAAAGTTCTCCCACGCATGTATGCCAGCGGCGCGACCTCGATCACGCCCGCACTCATCAGCTTCGGGATGAGCTCGGGATCCATCATGTCGTGCAGCGCGTCGTACAGCGGCCGCAGATACGGGTCGATCTTCTCGCTCAGCGTGCCCGGCAGGAATCCGAGGCGCTCACCGGCCTCGACGGCCGGGCGGGTCAGGATGATCCGGCTGACCTGTTTGGACTGCAGCGCGTTGACCGCCTTGGCCATCGCCAGATAGGTCTTGCCGGTGCCCGCGGGCCCGATCCCGAACACGATGGTGTGCGCGTCGATCGCATCGACATAGCGCTTCTGGTTCAGCGTCTTGGGCCGGATGGTCTTGCCGCGCCGCGACAGGATGTCCAGCGTCAGCACCTCGGCGGGTGACTCGTTGCCGGTGCCGGTGAGCATCGACACGCTGTGCCGGATCGCGTCGGGCGTGAGCCGTTGGCCGCTGCCCGCGATCGCCAGGAGTTCGGAGATCACCCGCTCGGCGAGGGCCACGTCGGCGGGCTCTCCGGACATGGTGAGGGCGTTTCCGCGGACATGGATGTCGGCGGTGAGGAGTTCTTCGAGTGCGCGCAGATTCTCGTCGGCGGAACCGAGCAGTCCCATGACGAGGTCGTGCGGAACATCGATGCTGCTGCGCACCGGTGCGGCCGGTGCCGGGCCAGCGTTCGTCTCGCGTGGCGTCACGTGGGTTTTTCTGCCTGCTTCCTGGTTGCTCTACGGGCGCTCTTGACAGCCCAGTCTACCGCCGGGTACCGACGGACCCCAATGCATAAACGAAGGACGGGTATCGCCGCGGCCGCCTGCTGGACGGCGGGCGCGGCCGGCTATCTGCTCGCCGAGGCCGTCGCCGCCGCGCACCACCCGGGCTACAGCTACGCGCACGACGCGATCAGCGACCTCGGCACCCCGCAGTCGCCGTCGGCGGTCCTGATGAACGCCGGGTTCTGCCTGCAGGGGGCGATGTTCCTGCTCGGCGCCGTGCTGGCGGTGCGCGCCGTTCGACCGCCACGACCCGC
>NZ_JAUMSQ010000234.1:0-11911 GCF_030519285.1 Mycolicibacterium arseniciresistens | reverse complement strand
TGCCTGCAGGGGGCGATGTTCCTGCTCGGCGCCGTGCTGGCGGTGCGCGCCGTTCGACCGCCACGACCCGCGCCGGTGCTGGTGTGCGCGGCGGCGAACGCTGCCGGGAACGTGCTCGTCGCGGCGGTACACAGCGGCGCGGGACCCTGGCACGTCGTCGGCGCGGTCCTGGCGATCGCCGGAGGCAACCTGACCGCGCTGGCCGCCGCCCCGATGCTGCGCCCCGCCACCGTCCGGTGGGCGTCGGCGGCACTCGGCGTCACCGGGTTGGCCTGCGCGGCGATGTGGGTGATCACCGACCGGTTGCCGGGCCCGGTGCTGGAGCGGGTGAGCGTGTACACCATCATCTGCTGGCAGCTGCTCGCGGCGGCCGCGCTACTGCCAGCGTGGCGTGAGGGCGCCCAGCGCACCGAGCGCGACGGCGGCAGCGGTTGACGTCCGCAACACCGACGGGCCCAACCGCACCGCCTGCGCGCCTGCGCCGGTCAGCGCGGTCACCTCGTCGTCGGTGATGCCGCCCTCAGGGCCGATGATCAGCATCAGCGAATGTGCCTGCGCGACATCTATTTCAGTGATCGGCCGGCTCGACGACTCGTGCAATATCAGTACGGTGACCGCGGCGTCGGCACGCACCCGGCTCACCAGCTCGGCCGTCGACAGCACCCCGGTGACGGCCGGGATGAACGGGCGGCGGGACTGCCGAGAGGCCGCCCGCGCCACCGCACTCCACCGCCGCAGACCCTTGTCGGCCTTGGCCGCGGACTCCCAGCGTGCGACGCACCGCGCCGCCTGCCAGGCCACCACCGCGTCCGCCCCGGCCTCGGTGGCCAGTTCGACGGCCAGCTCGGAGCGCTCGGACTTCGGGATCGCCTGCACCACGGTGACCGACGGCGCGACGGGCGCCACGGTGCGGCGGTGCAGCACCCGCGCGGTCAGGCGGCCCTTGCCGGTCTCGGTGACCTCGCAGTGCGCGACGACGCCGGCGCCGTCACCCAGGTCCAGCCGCTCGCCGACCCTGATGCGCCGAACGTTGGCCGCGTGGAAGCCCTCGTCGCCGTCCACCACCACCGGCAGGCCCTCTGCGGGGATCGCGTCGACGTAGAAGAGCGCGTCGGTCATCGAGGACGGATGGGCCGCTCAGCGGCCGCTGAACGTCTCACGCAGGCGGCTGAACAACCCGCCCGATGCGGCAGGCGACTGGGTCGAGCGGACCTCGGCGGCGTCGCGGACGCGGTGCTCCTTGAGCTGGCGGAGCAGCTCGGTGTCCTGGCTGTCCAGCCGGGTCGGCACCACCACGTCGATGTGGGCGTGCAGATCGCCACGCACCCCCGACCGCAGATGGGGCATGCCGTGGCCGCGCAGCGTGACGACCGCACCCGGCTGGGTGCCGGCCGGGATCGTGATCTCGGTCGGGCCGTCGAGAATGGCGTCGACGGTCACGGCGGTGCCGAGGGCGGCGTCGATCATCGGCACGGAGACGAAGCAGCGCAGGTCGTCGCCGTCGCGGACGAACACGTCGTGCGGCTTCTCGTGCACCTCGACGTAGAGGTCGCCTGCCGGCCCGCCGCCGGGTCCGACCTCACCCTGGGCGGCCAGCCTCACCCGCATGCCGTCGCCGACGCCCGCGGGGATCTTCACGCTGATGTCGCGGCGGGCGCGCACCCGGCCGTCGCCGCCGCAGCGGTGACACGGGTCGGGGATCACCTCGCCCACGCCGCCGCACACCGGGCACGGCCGGGACGTCATCACCTGGCCGAGCAGCGAGCGCTGCACGGTCTGCACCTCGCCGCGGCCGCCGCAGGTGTCACAGGCCACCGGGGTGGAGTTTCCGTGGGTGCCCTTGCCCTTGCAGAGGTCACAGAGCACCGCCGTGTCGACCGTGACCTGCTTGGTCACGCCGGTGGCGCACTCGGTCAGGTCCAGCCGCATCCGCAGCAGCGAGTCCGATCCGGGGCGCACCCGCCCGACCGGGCCGCGCGATCCGGCGCCGCCGCCGAAGAACGCCTCGAACACGTCGCCGAGGCCGCCGAACCCGCCGCCGAACCCGCCGTTGGCGCCGCCGCCCGCGGTCTCCAGCGGGTCACCGCCGAGGTCGACGATGCGCCGCTTCTCGGGATCCGAGAGTACCTCGTAGGCGACGCTGATCTCCTTGAACCTCGCCTGGGCGGCCTCGTCGGGGTTGACGTCGGGGTGCAGTTCGCGCGCGAGCCTGCGGTAGGCGCGCTTGATCTCCGAATCACTCGCGCCCTTGCTGACTCCGAGCAAGCCGTAATAATCGCGTGCCACGCTTCGCCTGTTCTGTCCTGTCGCCGGCCCGTCCGGGCTCAGCGGCTGCCTAAGACTTCGCCGATGTAGAGAGCAACCGCAGCGACATTAGCGATAGTTCCCGGATAGTCCATTCGTGTGGGCCCCAGCACACCCATGCCGCCGTACACCTTGCCCGAACTGCCGTACGCCGTGCTGACCACCGACGTGCCCGCCATCTGCTCGGCCTCGGTCTCGTGGCCGATGCGCACGGTCACCTTGCCGGCCTCCTGCTGCACGGCCAGCAACTTCAGCACCACCACCTGCTCCTCGAGTGCCTCGAGCACCGAGCGCAACGAACCACCGAAGTCGGCGGTGTTGCGGGTGAGGTTGGCGGTCCCGCCGAGCAGCAGCCGTTCCTCTCGGTGCTCGACGAGCGTCTCCACCAGCACGGTGGCCGACCGGCCGACCGCGTCGGACAGCCCGCCGGACCCGTCGAGGTGTGCGGCGAGATCCGAGACCGCCACGGTCGCCGCCGAGAGCGGCTTGCCCTCGAGCGCCTGACCGAGCAGTTCCCGCAGCTTCGACAGCTGGTGGTCGTCGATCGCGTCACCGAGTTCGACGATGCGCTGGTCGACCCGGCCGGTGTCGGTGATGACCACCAGCAGCAGCCGCGCCGGGGTCAGCGCCACCACCTCGAGGTGGCGCACCGTGGACGTGGTGAGGGTCGGATACTGCACCACCGCGACCTGCCGGGTGAGCTGTGCCAGCAGCCGCACCGCGCGGCGCAGCACGTCGTCGAGGTCGACGCCGTTCTCCAGGAACGTCAGGATGGCCCGCCGTTCCGAGGACGACAGCGGCTTGACCTCGTCGAGGCGATCGACGAACTCGCGGTAGCCCTTCTCGGTGGGCACCCGCCCCGAGCTGGTGTGCGGCTGGGTGATGTAGCCCTCGGCCTCGAGCACGGCCATGTCGTTGCGCACAGTCGCGCTGGACACGCCGAGGTTGTGCCGTTCGACGAGCGTCTTGGAGCCGATGGGCTCCTTGGTGGTCACGAAGTCGGCGACGATGGCCTGCAGTACCTCGAACCGACGATCGTCGGCACTTCCCATGTGTTCACCTGCCCCTGCCCTCGAGTTCGACACCATTTTACGGTCACGGGCGCCGCGACCTCCGCGCGAGCGGCCGATCGGCCCCGCGACGGGCCGCGTCAGGCTCGGCTAACCTGGCGAACCGGGGTTGAAACGCACGGGGGACCGAGTGCCGAAGGCGCGCCGATGATCTTCAAGGGTGTCCGCGAGGGCAAGCCGTATCCCGACCACGGGCTGAGCTACCGCGACTGGTCGCGCATCCCGCCGCGACAACTCCGCCTCGACGAGCTGGTGACCACCACCACCGTGCTGGCGCTCGACCGGCTGCTGTCGGAGGACTCGACGTTCTACGGCGACCTCTTCCCGCACGCCGTGCGCTGGCGCGGCGTCGTCTACCTCGAGGACGGTCTGCACCGCGCGGTGCGCGCCGCGCTGCGGAACCGGATCGTGCTGCATGCGCGCCTGTTCGACATGGACGTCCCGCTGGCCGCCCAGCAGGGTTAGCCGCGGCCGCACCGGCCAGACGATCGCGAAGCGATCCCGGACGCTGACGCCTTGTCCGGCGCCGCGGCCGACCCTACGTTTCGGTGCATGACCACTGTGCTGATCACCGGCTGCTCCTCCGGCTACGGTCTCGCGACCGCCCGCCGGTTCCTCGACGAGGGTTTCGACGTCGTCGCCACCATGCGCACCCCACGCACCGACGTGCTGCCCCCTTCGGATCGGCTGCGGGTGATCCCGCTCGACGTGACGTCGGCAGAGAGCATCGCCGCCGCCGTGACCGGCAGCGGCCCGATCGACGTCCTGGTCAACAACGCGGGCATCGGCGCCATCGGCGCGTTCGAGGCCACGCCGATGCAGACCACCCGGGAGTTGTTCGACACCAACACGTTCGGCGTGATGGCGATGACACAGGCCGTCGTGCCACAGATGCGATCCCGGGGGTCGGGCGTGATCGTGAACGTCACCTCCAGCGTGACACTGGCCGCGATGCCGCTGGCCGCCGTCTACACCGCCAGCAAGATGGCCGTCGAGGGGTTCACGGCGTCGCTGGCGCTCGAACTCGCCTTCTTCGGCGTGCGGGCCAAGCTGGTCGAACCGGGCTACGGCCCCTCGACCAACTTCACCGCCAACGGCCTCCACCGGATGGCCGGGGTCATCCCGCCCGCCTACGAGCCGTTCGCCGCGCCGATCATGGCGTCGTTCGGCGCCGCCGGCGCCGCCACCACCCCGGAGGACGTCGCCGAGGTGGTGCTGTCCGCGGCCACCGACACCTCCGACCGGCTCAGGTTCGCGGCGGGGGCCGACGCGGTGGCGCTCGCCGAATCGACCGCGGGGGTTTAGCGTCTGGGGGTGGGCACACCCGACACCGCGGGCACCGCCGCGGGACCGGTGGAGGAACTGCTCGGCCTGCTGCGACCGGAGGCGGTGCTGTCGAAGGTCATCGACGGCGCAGGCAGCTGGGGTGTCCGCAAGCCCCGCTACGGCGACCCCGCGTTCTGCGTGATGCTGCAGGGGTCGTGTGTCCTGGAAGCCGACGGGCTCGACGCCATCGACCTGCGCGACGGCGACTTCCTGCTGCTTCCGGAGACACCGGGCTTCACCCTGAGCGCGAGCCGCGGCGTCGAACCCGTCCCCACCCCGATCGACCACGGCCGCCGCACCCGCCACGGCGGCGCATCGGAGCCGGTCACGATGCGCATGCTCGGCGGATACTTCCGTGTCGATCCCGCCAACGCGCCGCTGTTGGTGCCGCTGTTGCCGCCCGCCGTCCTGGTGCGCCGCGACGAACCGGGCTCGGCGCGGCTCAGCCGGATCGTCGAGCTGATCGCCGAGGAGGCCGACGGCGAGAGTCCCTGCCGCGACGCGATTCTGCAGCGGCTCGTCGAGGTGCTGCTGATGGAGGCGATCCGGGTCGCCCCGGCGCCCGTCGACCAGGAGCAGCGCGGACTGATCGCGGGACTCTCGGACGCCGTACTGGCGCCCGCCCTGACGCAGCTGCACGCCGACCTCGCACGTGGCTGGACGGTGCAGCACCTCGCGCGCGCCGCATCGGTGTCCCGCGCGGTGTTCGCGCAGCGATTCGCCGAGGTCGTGGGGATGCCGCCGATGCAGTACCTGCTGCAGTGGCGGCTGGCCACGGCAAGGGAACTGCTGCGGTCCGGGCGGCTGTCCACCGCGCAGATCGCACAGCGCGTCGGCTACCAGTCGCCCACCGCGTTCAGCACCGCCTTCTCCCGGCACACCGGTTGCACACCAACCGAATACGCCCGCCGGGTGCAGCGGGACGGCATGCCGGGCTAGCCGCCTGCGGCCGCCATCGCCTCGCGCAGGCTCCTCGGCCGCAGGTCCGCCCAGTTCTCCTCGACGTAGGCGAGGCAGTCGGCGCGCGTGCTCTCGCCGAACACCACCCGCCACCCCGCGGGCACCCCGGCGAACGCCGGCCACAGGCTGTGCTGGTCCTCGTCGTTGACCAGTACGAAGAACTGGCCGTTGTCGTCATCGAAGGGGTTGGTGCTCATCGCTTCTCCTGATCGATCGCTGCGTGGACGGCTCGAACCCGGCGCCGAGCACGCGGTCAGACAACAGTCCGAGACAGCTGAGGTTGGGGAACCCCGGTCCCTGGGTCAGCCCCGCCAGGCCGGGCAGGAACAACTTGGGCGCAAGGTGGTCGACCGAGAGGTCGTCGCCGATCGACTCCTGCAGCGCGTCGCCCGTGAGCGGACCGCCCAGACCCAGTTCGAGCAGATCGAGGGCCTCCTGGCGGAAGAGCGGCACGAACCACAGCGCGTCGGCCCCCGATCCGTCGATCACCAGGTCGAAACCGTGCACCGTCTCGAGTCGCTCCCCGACCCGGTCGGTCTGCAGTGTCAGCCGGATTCGGTCGTCGCGGGCCACCGCGTGGGCCACCCGGCCGCGCAGATGGCGGATCCGGTCGTCGGCCAGCAGCGCCTCCTGCACCCGCGCCGAGAACACCCCGCGGTCGGTGCGCAGCATCGCGTCGCGGCGCTCACCCAGCGTCAGCCCCGCCCAATGGGTGGGGTCCGAGTACAGCGTGTTCTCGAAGAAGCCCTCGCCCCGGGTGAACAGCGTGACCTGCGGCGAGATCACCGTGATCGTCGAAACCCGGTGCCGGAAGAGCTCGTTGAGCATCGTCGCGGCGGTCTCCCCACCACCGATGACGGCGACACGCTCGGCGGCGATCAGCTCGTGCGCGGCGGCGCGGTGCCAGAACTGGGCGATCGAGAGCACCCGCGGGTTGCCCGGCAGGATCGAGCGTTCGGCCTGCCCCGGGCCGGTGATCATCAGCGCGTCGGCCTCCACCGACGTCTCGTGGGTCTGCAGCACCCACCGCGCGGCGTCGGCGCCCGCGTCGACGGTGATGCCGGTGACCTCGCCGTTGACCACGCTCATCCCGACGTTGTCGGCGACCCAGCGCAGGTACTGGCTCCAGCGGCGGTGGGTCGGCGCGGGCCTGCCGCGATCGATCCACTCGGCGAACTGACCGGTGGACACCAGGTAGGACTGCCAGCTGTGCCGCATCATCCTGGTGTCGAGTTCGGCGTTGCGGCGCGGCACCAGCGAGGACCGGTAGGGGAAACCGACGTCCTTCTCCGGACTGGTGCCGAGCCGGTGCTGGCCGTCGGTCCATCCCCCGCTGGCCTGCCAGTTGGCGGCCACCGCGGTGCGCTCGATCGCCACCACGTCGGGCACGTCGACGCCCATGTCGCGCAGTTCGGCGGCCTTGGCGGCCACCGCGACGCCCTTGGCGCCGGCGCCGATCACCGCCAGTGTGCGGCTCATGCGGTCATCTCTCGCATACCTCTTTCAACGCTTCTCGCCAGAACCCTTGCAGCACTTCAACATCGCCAGGGCCCAGGATGTCCGGCAGGGTGCGCCACTGCGTCGCCAGCACGGGCGACGCGCCGTCGGAGAACACCACCGCGTTGAGCGTCAGCTCATACCGGACCGCGAGGTCGGGCTCCGGCAGCTGCGACGCCCCCGCGGTGAGTGCGCGGTCGGGTTGCATGTCGCCCGTCACCGCTCCGAGCTCCGCCCGGCCGAGGTAGTTCAGCAGCAGCTGGGGTTCGCGGTGGGCCCGCAGCCGCGGCGCGGTGTCGGCCCGCAGGTAACGCAGCAGCGCGTAGTCGATGCCGTCACCGGGGACGGCCGCCAGATCCGTGGCGACGTCGGCGCCGATCCGCAGCGGGTAGATGGCCGACATCAGCCCGACCGTCTCGCCGGTGTCCACATCGCCCGAGCCGCCGTCGACGACCGCATCGACGCGGCCGAAGGACTCCAGCGCCAGCAGCGGCGGCGGCGTGTCCTGCCCGCGATGACGGCGCCACCGGGTCACCGTGTCCGCCGCCGCGGCCGCCAGCAGGTGAGCCATCGGCCGGTCGGCGGCGAGCAGCCGTGCGGTGTCGGTGGCGTCGGTGACGCAGACGCTCACCGTGACGTCGCGGGCGCGGTCGGTTCGCGGATCCACCCGCCGCGCACCGAGATCGGGGTCGGCGCCGGCGAGCTGAGCCTCCCAGAAATCGCAGGTGTCGAGCCGGTGCGCGCGCTCGTGCAGCAGCCGCGACCACCGCCGGTACCCGGTGTGCTCGACCGCGGGCGTCGGCTGCCTGCCCGCGGACAGCGCGTGCCAGCCCGCGTCCAGTTCGCCGACCACGATGCGCCACGACGCCGGGTCCATCGCCAGCACGTGCGCCGACAGCACCAGCACGCTGGCCGGAGATGCGCTGTCGCGCAACCACACCGCGGACAGCAGCGCGCCGCGCGAGGGATCGAGCCGCTCGACCGACGTGCGGGTGTGTTCGGCGACGGCGTCGGCCAGCGGGCCGCTCACCGACACCTCGGTGAGGAAGTCCTCGACCGCGCCCGGAACGAAGGTCATGGTGTCGCGGTCGAGCCGGCAGCGCAGCATCTCGTGGCCGTCGACGACGGTGCGCAGCAGGGTGTGCAGGTGGTCGACGGTGATGCCGTCGGGCAGCCGGATGGCCTCGGTCTGCGCCAGCCGCCGCGGGTCGCCGTACTCGTAGAGCCAGTGCACGTTGGCCAGCACGGGGATCGGGCCGTCGCCGTCCTCGTCACCGGCAGCGGCGCCTGCCGATTCGCCGTCCACGGCGGCGGCGAGCTCGCGGATGGTGCCGCATTCGAGCATCAGCCGCGCCCGCAGCGCGACACCGCGCCGCCGCGCGGCCTGCACGACCGACAGCGCGACGATGCTGTCGAGTCCCAGCTGCAGCAGGTCGGCGGTGACGTCCACCTGCCTTCCGGTGTGCAGGATCTCGGCGAGCACCTCGGCCAGTGCGATCTCCGTCGCGGTCTCCGGCGTTGCGACCTCGTCGTCGGGTTCCTGTGCGAGAGCGGCCAGCGCGGGCTCGTCGACCTTGCCGTGCGGCGTCAGCGGCAGCTCGTCGATCAGCACGATGCGGTGCGGAACCATGTAGCGCGGTAGGCGTTTGGTCAGCATCGCCCGGAGTTCGGGGACGGGCGGCGGCGGGTCGGCGGACACGTAGGCGGTCAGCCGCGGCCCGCTGCGGTGGTGCCGCACCGCCACGTGGGCGTGCCGCACCGCGGGGTGTCCGTGCAGCACCGCCGCGATCTCGGCGGGTTCGACGCGGAATCCGCGGATCTTGACCTGGGCATCGGAGCGGCCGAGGAACTGCAGCGACCCGTCGGCCGAGCGGCGCACCACGTCACCGGTGCGGTACATCCGTTCACCGGCGACGAACGGGTCCGCGATGAACCGGCCCGACGTCTCGCCCATCCGGCCGAGGTAGCCGCGGGTGAGCTGGCCGCCCGCGAGGTACAGCTCGCCGGTGACGCCGTCGGGCAGCGGGCGCAGCCAGGAGTCCAGCACGTAGGCGCGGGTGGGTCCGGTGGGCAGGCCGATCGTGGGCGACTCGTGCTCGGCGATCGCGGCGACGACGGCCTCGACCGTGGTCTCGGTGGGGCCGTAGCAGTTGAAGGCCGCCATGCCGGTGCGGGCGCACTCGTCGCGAATAGCGTTCCACGCCGGGATGCCGACCGCCTCACCGCCGAGGGCGAGCACGCCCAGCGGCACCGTGGACAACAGGCCGAACGCCCGCAGCTGGGCGAACATCGACGGCGTGGTGTCGATCAGGTCGACGCCGAACCGGGCGATCGTCGCGACCAGCGCCTCGGCGTCGCGCTGCACGTCGTCGTCGACGATGTGCACGCTGTGCCCGTCGAGCAGGGCCGCCAGCGGCTGCCAGGCCGCGTCGAAGGTGAACGACCACGCGTGCGCCACCGACAGGGTGCGGCCCAACCTTTCCGCCGCGGGGCGAAGCACGCTGCGGGCGTGGTCCTCGGTGTAGGCGAGCACCGCATCGTGGGTGCCGACCACGCCCTTGGGTCGCCCGGTGGTGCCGGAGGTGAAGACGACGTAGGCGGCCTGGCCGCGGTGGGCGGTCACCGGCCGGAAGCCGGTGGCCGGTGCGGCGGTGCACTCGGCGTGCAGGGCGGCGTCGAGGATGAGCGCGGCGCCGCTCTGAGTGACGATGTCGTCGACGCGGCCTGCGGGCATCGCCGGGTCGAGCGGCACGATGACCCCGCCCGCCTTGAGCACGCCGAGCATCGCGATCACATAGTCCGGTCCCCGCGACAGCAGGATCGCCACCGGCGTCTCGGTGCGCACTCCCCTGGCGGCGAGCGCGGCGGCCAGCCGATCGGCGGCCTCGTCGAGCTCACGGTAGGTCAACCGGCCGCCGTCCCACGTCAGCGCGACCGAATCCGGCCGCGACCGAGCGACTTCGGCGAACCGGGCGTGCACTCCACCGGCCCCGGTGGGCGCGAGGAGGGTCGCCGCGGTCGCGGCCTCCTCGCCGTCGAGCAGCACCCCGACGTCGCGCAGCGGCCGCTCCCAGCAGGCGATGAGCCGCTGCGCGGTGGCCAGGACCCGCGCGCCGAGGCTCTCCGGTGTCATTGCGCCCAGCGCCCCGTCGATCACCTCGACGAGCACGGTGAGTTCCCCGTCGGTGAGGTGGGCGGCGACGGTGACCGGGAAGTGCGCGAGGCTCTCCAGCGCCGCGGGGCGGAACCGCGCGCCGGCGGCCTCGAACTCGCCGCTGCCGACAAGTCCGCCCGGCGGGAAGTTCTCGTAGACCAGCAGGGTGTCGAACATCTCGCCGATGCCGGCGATAGACCGCAGCTCGGCGTGCGCCAGGTAGCTGTGGTCGCGCAGCGCGGCGGCCTCCCGCTGCAGGGCGACGCACTGCGCGCCGACGCGCTGCGCCGGGTCGAGCCGCACCCGCAGCGGCACGGTGTTGATGAACAGTCCGACCATCGACTCGACGCCGGCCAGTTCGCCCGGCCTGCCGGACACCGTCACGCCGAACACCACGTCGCTGCGGTCGGTGAAGGTGGAGACGATGTTCGCCCAGGCCATCTGGACCAGCGTGTTGAGGGTGACGCCGCGGGAGCGGGCGGCCTCGGACAGCGCGGCGGTGGCCGGGGCGTCCAGCCGGAGTTCGGTGCGCCGCGGCATCCCGCTGGGCGGTTCGCCGTCGGTGAGCGCCGGAGTGAGCAGCGTCGGACCGGGCAGCCCGGCGAGGTGGTCGCGCCACAGCCGGCGGCTGCCGTCCTGGTCGCGGCCGGCGAGCCAGCCGATGTAGTCGCGGTACGGCCGCGGCGGCGCAGGCAGCGCCGAGGTGTCCCCGCCCGAGCGGTAGAGCGTGATGAGTTCGCCCACGAACAGCGGCAGCGACCAGCCGTCGATCACGATGTGGTGCGCGACGATCACCAGCCGCCAACGGGGCCCTGGCATCTCGACGAGCAGGAAGCGCATCGCCGGACCGTGGCCGAGGTCGAACCGGCGCCTGCGGGCGTCGGCCTCCAACGCCTCGACCTCGTCGGCCGACGCGGTGACGTGCCGCCACGGCACGTCGACCCGCGTCGGGATCACCTGCACCACCCGGGATTTGCTGCCGGCGCGTACGAAGCCGGCCCGCAGGTTGGGGTGGCGTTCGAACATCGCCGCGGCACAGTCGCGCAGCAGCGCCGCGTCCAGGTCGCCGGTGATGTCGGCGGCCATCGCGATCAGGTACGGGTCGGCGGACCCGAGGTCGCCGTCCTCGCTGTCGCTCAGCGTCGTCAGCGAGTAGAGCCCCTGCTGCAGCGGGCTGAGCGCGAGGACGTCCTCGAGGGTCGCGGTCACCGAGCGTCGTCCCCGGCCGACCACGACAGCGTCAGGTCGGCCAGTTCGTCGGCCGACAGCCCCGACGCGCTCATCGCCTCGTGGTGGACGTCGCCGCCCTCCACGCTCTCCCCCGCCGCGTCGACTGCGGCGGCGAGCTCGTGCACGGCCGGGAACTCGAACACCATCCGCGCGGTGAGCCCCAGACCGGCGTCGCGCGCCCGGGCCGCCAGCTGCACGGCGAGGATGCTGTCGCCGCCGAGCGCGAAATAGTCGTCGCCCCGCTGGATCTCGTCGGCGCCCAGCACCTCGGCCATGATCGACGCGAGCGCCTTCTCGGTGTCGGTGCGGGGCGGTTCGGCGGCCACCGCGGCAGGTTGCGCCGCGACCGCGTCGTCGACGCCGCCGGCGC
>NZ_JAUMSQ010000233.1:0-15111 GCF_030519285.1 Mycolicibacterium arseniciresistens | reverse complement strand
GCGATCGCCGGCGGCTGGGCCCTGGTCGCGGCGATGCGGGCGCAGGGCCGCGACATCGGGCACCTGCGCGACGTGGTCGGTCTCGCGAATGCAGGGGATGCCGAGGCGCGCAGGCTGATCCGTGACAGCGGCCGCCACGTCGGCGAGGTGCTGGCCGCAGCGGTGAACCTGCTCAACCCGGCGGTGCTGGTGGTGGCGGGCGACATGGTCGGCGCCTACGACATCTTCGTCGCGGGGATGCGCGCAAGCCTGTACGGCAACGCGACAGCGCTGGCGACACGGACGCTGCAGGTCGTGCCCTCGACCTACGGTGACCGGGCCGGCGTGATCGGCAGCGCTGCCATGGTGCTCGACCGGGTGCTCAGCCCGTCGGCGATCGACGCCCTGCTGTCGCGACCGGCAGGTTAGACCACCTTGTCGGCAGGCTGGAGAAGTCTGACAAACGTGTGACATCCGGCCCGGGATCGCTGGTACCGGCTAAAGTGGAGCCAAGTCCCGGGGGTTCAGCACCAAGCTCCGTACTGCGTCACCCCTTTGAGGTGATCAATGATCGACGACGCCACCAATACACAGCTTCGGCCAGTACGTTCCAACGTCGAGCTGAGCGATCCCCACCAGGTCGGACCCTATCTCGAGGCGGCCTATCAGGCACGGATGCGCCTGCATCGCTCCACGGATCACGCCGGCGAGTCGCCTCTGCTCCGCCACGGCCGGACCGACGCCGGAGCGTTCGTGATCGACGAGATGCGGATGCCGGGCACGGTCGACGCCAAGCCCGACGCACTGAACCGGGTGATGGCGGTGTGGGTCAATGCCGGGCGGGTGTCCGGCCACTGTGACGGCGTCGACAGCGCGGCCGGTGCCGGCGACATCGCCCTCATGTCCCAACCCGATCTGCCGTATGAGGTGCTGTCCGAGGACCTGACCGCGACGGTGCTGCTGCTGGATCCCGCCCTCGTCGTCGGTGCGGCACACGGCAAACTCGAGGCCGTCAAGGCCCGGTCGTTGCGATTCGAGCAGTTCACCCCGGTCAACGCGGCCGCCGCCAGGATGTGGCGCGACACTGTGACTTACGTCCGGGACTGCGTGCTGGCCGACGACACGAAGGCGACGCCGCTGGTGCTCGGCCACGCCGGCCGTTTGCTCGGCGCTGTGACGATGTCGGCCTTTCCCGGCGTCGTACCAACCGCTCAGGCGGCGCAGTACCGAACCGACGCCTCGCCACTGCTGTTGCGGCGCGCGATCGCCTACATCGAGGAGAACGCGGGCAACGACATCGCGCTGAGCGACATCGCGTTGGCCGTGCACATCTCTCCGCGGGCGGTGCAATACATGTTCCGCCGCCACCTCGAGACCACACCGCTGCAGTACCTGCGGCGCATCCGCCTGGACCGGGCGCATCGGGAATTGATCGTGGCTGACCGCAAACGGGACACCGTCACGGCGATCGCGGCGAAGTGGGGCTTCGCTCACACCGGAAGGTTCGCCGTGATGTACCGCGAGGCTTACGGCCGCAGCCCGCACGCCACCCTGCGCGACTGATCCGTTAGCAGGGCCGATCCGCGATTCGGCGTACCGTTGGAAGACAATCAACGGAACGGATCGCCGTGTCGGCAGAATCCCTGGACTCGATCTCGCAGCAACTCGCCGAAGCGACCCGGGATCTCGGTCGGAGCTCCAACGCCGATCCCGCCGCGGTGCTCCGCCACCTGGCCGCCGTCGCCGTCGAATCGGTACCGAACGCGACATACGCCGGCATCACCGAAGCCGACGCTGAGGGCACCGTGTGGAACGCCGCAGGCACCCATCCGTTCGCCGTGCTTCTCGACCAGATCCAGCACGAGCACAAGCAGGGGCCGTGTCTGGCGGCGGCGTGGGAGAACCACACCGTCCGGCTGGACGACATGGCCAGCGAGACCCGTTGGCCGGATTACTGCCGGGATGTGTTGGCGCAGACCGACGTGCGCTCAGTCGTGTCCTACCAACTGTTCACCGGACCGAGGCGCTTCGGAGCCCTCAATTTCTACGGCGACACACCACACGCGTTCACTCCGCAGAGCCTCGAGGTCGGTCTGATTCACGCCACCCACATCGCGATCGCATGGCAGATGTTGACGCGCGACCAACAGTTTCGCAGCGCCCTGGCATCCCGGGACGTCATCGGTCAGGCGAAGGGCATCATCATGGAGCGCTTCAAGGTCGACGCCGTGCACGCCTTCGATCTGCTCAAGCGTCTGTCCCAGGAGGCCAACACACCACTGGCCGACGTAGCCGAGCGACTCGTCGATCCTGACCATCGACGATGACGCCCGTCTGGGGGTCTTATGCGGAATGGTCGATTGCTCCCCGGGGCCGCCTGGGTATCACAATCGGTTCTCCGAACCCACCACCGCCCACACCGTCTTTCCCGTGGGCGTCGGAGCCGTTCCCCACATCCGCGCCAACGCGGCGACCACCTGGAGGCCCGACGGGCCGGGATCCGCTGCGGGGTTCTCGCGAAAGCCCGGCGGCGTATGGCTGGCATCGCTGACCGCCACGGTGACCGAAACGCCATCGGTTTCCACCCGGAGGTCGGCCGGGCTGTCGGTGTGTGCGAGCACGTTCTCGACCAGGACCGTGACCACCACCTTGGCGACCGACACCAGGTCCTGCTGCGACCACGCGGTCAGCCACAGCGCCACCAGGTCACGCGATCGGCGCAGGCTGAGCGTTTCGGCCGGTAGCTCGGTACGGGCGCGCCGGCGGTACGGCCTCGCGGCCGCGGACAGAGCGTCCAGGGCGGTGTCGACGGTCGGGTGTACCGGGACGTAGCGGGTCACGCCGTTGTGCGCGAGCATGTCTCGGCAGACGGGATCCGCGCAGACGACTGCCACCGGCACCTCCGGCCAGCGCTGCACATGCCATCGGGCACTGGTGAACACCGCGACGGCGGATTGGGCGGGCACGACCAGGCGCGCGATGTCCACGACCACGGCGCGCGGTTCGTCCAGGGCGGCGTTGATGATGCTGTCGCGCAGCGGAATGTATGTGGTGGTGTCCAGCACGCCTTCAGGGGTGAGCACCGTCGCCTCGGCCACCGTCGCGGTGGCGACCGTCAGCTGTCCCGGGGCAGCCGTCACCTCGGCCTCCTGCCTACGGTGACCACGCCATGCGAGGCGGCGACCTCGCCCCGCAGGGCGCCGTTGTGCTGTTCTCCCATACCGGCCATCGATGAGCGGTTACCCAACCGGCGTCATCGCAACCGAGCTAAATCTTGGCGATCACGTTCTCGGCGAACCACTCCAGATTGCGGACCTTCGCGTCGAGCGGTTCGGTGTCGGGGCCCTTGATGTACGGGATGCGGAAGCCGACGATGACGTCGGTGACGCCCTTGTCCTCCAGGCGCTTGACGCCGTCGGCGCTGAACCCGTCGATGGAGATGACGTGGATCTGGAACGGGCCGTCCCGGCCCTCCTCCTCGCGCAGCTGCTGGATGCGCTTGATGAGGGCGTCGAGTTCCTCGGGGTCGCCGCCGCCGTGCATCCAGCCGTCGTTGCGGGCCGCGCGCTTGAGCGCCGCTTCCGCGTGCCCGCCGATCAGGATCGGGATCGGCTCGCTCGGAGCGGGCGTCATCTTGGTCTTGGGGATGTCGTAGAACTCGCCGTGGTACTCGAAGTAGTCGCCGGTGGTGAGACCGCGGATGACGTCGATGCACTCGTCCATCCGCTTGCCGCGGCGGGCGTACGGCACGCCCATGACTTCGTAGTCCTCCTTCCACGGGCTGGTGCCGACGCCGAGGCCGAGCCGGTTGCCGAACAGCGCGGCCAGCGAGCCGGCCTGCTTGGCCACCAGGGCGGGCGGGCGGATCGGCAGCTTCAGCACGAAGATGTTGAAGTGCAGCCGCGTGGTCACCGCGGACAGCGCGCCGATCAGTGCGAAGGACTCGATGAAGGCCTTGCCGTCGAGGAACGTGCGGTCGCCGTCGGGGGTGTAGGGATACGTCGAGTCCGACTCGTACGGGTAGGCGATGCTGTCCGGGATGGTCATGGCGTGGTAGCCGGCCTCGTCGGCTGCCTTCGCCAACGGGATGTAGAACGTCGGGTCGGTCATGGCCTCGGCGTAGGTGAACCGCACGTCGTCTCCTCGTTGTCGGGTGTCTCCCGAATACTAGAACGTGTTCTAGTTCGAGGTTTGGCTTTGGCCCACCCGGGAACATCGTCAGCGTGAGCGCCGCCAAAACCATGTACAAGCCGTTAGCCCTCGCCAGCAGCATCGTGGGAGGTCTGATCGCCGGGAAGATCTTCACCGAGATCTGGCAGCGGGCGAACCCGTCCGGCCAGGAGCCACCGGAACCGATGGACCTGCAGAGCTCCGCGAAGGAGATCTTCATCGCCGCCGCCGTCCAGGGCATGATCGTCGGCCTGGTCCGCGCCTCGCTGGCCCGCGCCCAGGCCAAGGGATTCCACGCGCTGACGAACGAGAATCCCAGCTGACCCGCGTGCACACTCCGGGGTAAGCGCACGGCATGGCATCGGAGCAGACAGTCGCTGACGCGCTTGTGGCGCGACTGCGGGACTGGGACATCACCCGCGTTTTCGGTTACGCCGGTGACGGCATCAACACCCTGCTCGGCGCGCTGCAGCGGTCGGGTGAGCCGGAGTTCATCGCCACCCGGCACGAGGAGATGGCGGCGTTCATGGCGTGCGGACACGCCAAGTACACCGGTCATGTCGGCGTCTGCACGGCCACTCAGGGGCCGGGCGCGATCCACCTGCTGGCAGGCCTCTACGACGCCAAGCTCGATCGAAGGCCGGTGGTGGCGATCGTCGGGCAGGTGGTCAGCACCGCGCTCGGCAGCGGCTACCTGCAGGAGGTGGATCTGCACGCGTTGTTCAAGGACGTCTGCGCGCAGTACGTGCAGACGGTGTTCGCACCCGAGCAGGCGTTGATGGCCCTGGACAACGCGATGCGCACCGCGCTGGCGACCTCGACGCCGACATGCCTCATCATCCCGCACGACGTACAGCAGGCGAAGATGCCCGAGCAGCTCGAACACAGCCACGGTGTGGTGCCGTCGGCGGCCGTCGCGGCCAGGCCGCAGGTGCGCGCACCCGAGGAACAGCTGCGCGCAGCCGCCGACGTGCTGAACGCGGGGGAGCGGGTCGCCCTGCTGGTGGGCCGGGGCGGCGCGGGCGCGGCCGATGAGATCGCCGCCGTCACCGACATCCTCGGCGCGGGCGTCACCGTCTCGCTGCTCGGCAAGCCGGTGCTCGACGAGTCGGCGCCCTGGCACACCGGCGTGATGGGCCACCTGGGCACCACCGCGAGCGCACACCTGATGGCCGAGTGCGACACGCTGCTGATCGTCGGCTGCAACGACCCGTGGACGGAGTTCTACCCCGCACCCGGGCAGGCCCGCGCGGTGCAGATCGACGTCGAGGCGCGCGTCGTCGGCGCCAAGTACCCGGTCGAAGCGCCGGTGATCGGCGATGCGGCACATGCCCTTTCGGCACTGTTACCCATGCTCACCCGCAACGGCACCGGCGGATGGCAGCGCCGCGTGCACGACTGGGTGAGGCACTGGGACCAGCTGGCGTCCGACCGCCGCGACGTGGTGGGAACCGGCGCCAACCCCGAGGCCGTCGTCGGTGCGCTGTCGGAGTTGCTGCCCGACGATGCGCGGGTGGCCGTCGACGTCGGATCGTCGACGTACTGGTACGCCAGGCATCTGCGGCTGCCCCGCGGTGTGCCCGCGCATGTGTCGAGTTACCTGGCGTCGATGGGATGCGCGCTGCCCTACGGCATCGCCGCGAAACTCGATGCGCCCGACCGGCCCGTGGTGGCGCTGGTCGGCGACGGCGCCATGCAAATGAGCGGACTGCTCGAACTGATCACCCTCGCCGACCGGTGGCGGCAATGGTCCGACCCGCGATTCGTCGTGCTGGTGCTGCACAATCGCGACCTGACCGAGGTGTCGTGGGAACAGCGTGAGATGGAGGGCAACCCGAGGTTCCCTGCCTCGCAGCGAGTTCCGGAGTTCCCCTACGCTCAGTACGCCGAGCTGCTCGGACTGGGCAGCGCCCGTATCACCGAATCCGGCCAGGCGGAGGATGCGTGGCGGCAGGCATTGGGCGCCGACCGGCCGTTCGTCATCGAGGCGGTGGTCGACGCCGCGACCCCGCTGCTGCCACCGCTGATGCCGGACGAGAAGGCGGAGAAGGTCGTCGATGCGCTGAGCCGCGAAGACGGGGACGGGCCCGCCGCCGACCGGGTGAGCGCTCAGGTCACCGCCGAGCGCGGCGGGCCGTCATAGCCCGCCGCATCAGGCTTGCGGCAGCGTGACTTCGACGTCGTCGAGCGGGAACGGCGGCGCGCCGACCCCGGTCACCGAGTAACCCGACGGCGTGCGCTCGGTGATGCGGCCGTCGGCGCGGCGGTCGTCGATGCCGACGGTCACTGTTCTCGACACCACATCCTCCGGCAACTCGCCGAAAAGCGTTCCCTGCCAGTGATATCGGCCGTCAATGGGGTCGAGGTGGCCGGCCAGTCGGGCCCGCCGTTCGAACGCGTCGTCTCCGATGTGCACCACGACCGGCCCGTCGAACACCTCGTCGTCCAGCGTGGGAGAGGAGCTCATGTGGAACGCCGAGGGGATCTTCCTGGCGAGCCGCCGCCATGGGATGACCTCGCGGCCGCTGCCGGACTTGTCGTTGTACACCTGCTGGGTGCTGTGGCGCACTTCGATCCGGGTGCTGCCACGGCTGTCCATGGTCCGGAGGCATTCGATGATGTAGCGGGACTTGCCTGCGTGGTCGGGTCCGCTGAGCAGGAAGTGATTCGGCATCCCGTGCACGGCGATGCCGAGGTACGGCACCGGGGTGTGCTCGGCCGGCCGTTCGTCGACGACGATCTGCGCGCGATGCTCGGTACCGTCGCCGGTGCGCAGGGTCCAGGTGTGGGCGGTGCGGTCGAAGGACCGGTCGGTCACCCCATTGAGGACGACGACGTCGGTGAGCCCGCTGTGCTGCAGCACATCCCTTGTGCGCGAACCTGATCCGTTGCTGACGATGACGATGCGGTGGGTCATTGCGGAAGGAAACCGGTGCGCCGCCACAGCCGCCGCGCGACCGGCCCGAGCAGCCCGACCTCGTCGAGGAAGGCGGCCAGCGGGGCGAAGCCGGTGATCTGCACCTCGCGGCGGTGCGGGCTGGCGCGGACCAGGCGGCGTGCCTCGCGCGCATCGAGCCCGGCCCGTGCATAGGGCACCGGATTGCTGAACAGATGGCGGAAGAACAGTCCTCCGGCGCCGTTGATGTTGGCCGCCCACCACCTGCTGACCCGCCGCATGTGCGGGGCGCGCTTGCGCAGTCCGTCGCGGGCGAACTGGATGTGGCGGGCCTCCTCGGTCACGTGGATCCGCATGAGTCGCTGCACCATCGGCTGCAACTCGGGGTCGTCCATCATCTGGCGCTGCAGTGAATCGAAGATCTCCTCACCGATCAGGGCGGCGACCCACAGCAGCGAGCCCTGGAACGCCATCGGCAGCATGTTGATGATCACCCGCTGGTAGAGCTTCGGGCGGACCGGCTTGGCGCCCACCCGCTCGATGGCCCTGCCGAACATGATCATGTGACGCGTCTCGTCGCCCAGCTCGGTCAGCTCGTAGTGGGTGGAGCGGGCGGTCGGGTCCTGGTGCATCATCTTGCGCAGCAGCGCCTGGTTGAGGATGTTCTCGAACCAGATCCCCGCCGACAGGGTGTTCACCAGCTCCTGTCGCGACAGCTCGATCCGCTGCTCGCGGGACATGCTGTCCCACAACGGCGTTCCGTACAGCGACACGACCCTGGGCGGCAGGTAGAACTTGTCCGGGTCGAGCGGCGCGTCCCAGTCGATGTCGACGACCGGGGAGTAGGACTTCTTCACCGAGCCCTTCAGCAGCCGCTCCGAGAACTCCGCGCGGGTAGGGCCAGTGGGCTTCACCGATGCGGTCATCGTCGACTTCCCTTCCGGACGGTATGTAAGTGAAGTTAGTGACGGAACCGACCTCGGTCAATACTCGCGGTACCGGATACCCACGGTAGGCGTTTGACCTTCGGTGCCGGGGGTAAACGCGCCGGATATGACCGTCACCACTGACGATCGGGACCGCGCCCCGGACCCCGACGACCCGCGCAAACCCGACTCGCCGACCGACCTCACCAAACGGTCCTGGTTCTATGTGCTGCGCAAGACCGCCCGCGAATTCCAGCAGGACCAGTGCACCGACCTCGCGGCCGCCCTGACCTATTACGCGGTGCTGTCGCTGTTCCCGGCGCTGGTGGCGATGGTGTCGCTGCTCGGCGTCTTCGGTCAGGGCCAGCGCACCACCGATGCGGTGCTGCAGACCGTCGACGACATCGCCCCGTCATCGGCTCTCGACACGCTGCGCGGGCCGATCCAGCAGCTCGTCGAGTCGCCGCAGGCCGGTCTCGGGCTGATCCTCGGCCTGGCGGGCGCACTGTGGTCGGCATCGGGCTACGTCGGCGCCTTCGGCCGGGCGATGAACCGCATGTACGAGGTGCAGGAGGGCCGCCCGGTGTGGAAGCTGCGGCCGCTGCAGCTGGTGCTGACGCTGGCCGGTGTCGTGGCGGTGGCCGCGGTGGCGTTCATGCTGGCGGTGAGCGGACCCGTCGCCCGTGCGGTGGGCGACGCGATCGGTGCCGGCAGTGCCGCGGTGACGCTGTGGAGCGTGGTGAAGTGGCCGGCGATCCTGCTGTTCGTCGTGCTGGCCGTCGCGGTGCTCTACTACGCCACCCCCAACGTGAAGCAGCCGAAGTTCAAGTGGATCAGCATCGGCGCCGGCGTGGCGATACTGACGTGGATGGTCGCGTCGCTCGGCTTCGGCCTGTACGTCGCCAACTTCGCCAGCTACAACAAGACCTATGGCGCACTCGCCGGCGTGATCGTCTTCCTGCTCTGGCTGTGGATCACCAACCTGGCCCTGCTGTTCGGCGCCGAACTCGACGCCGAACTCGAGCGGGGCAGGCAACTGCAGGCGGGCCTGCCGGCCGAACGCGAGCTGCAGCTGCCCCCCCGGGACACCCGCGTCGTCGAGAAGAACGAAGCCGCCGAGGAGAAGGACATCGAGCGCGCCGCCGCGCTGCGCCGCAGCAGGGGCGGCGACGAGTCCTGAATCCAGGTGCGATTAGCGAAACGCGGTGGTTCCCGGTAGCCAATTCACGCAGCGTTCTCGGTTGCGCAGCTACCGGCATCAACTGCCATAACGCCTGCATGAGATGACTTATGGCGATGCTCAGCTACTCTAATTGACGCACGTCAGCAAAATGCGACCGCGTGCGATGGGTACTCCTGAACCATGACAACAGTCGAGCGGACTCGCGAACAACGGAGCGGGCGCCGTCGGCCTCAATCCAGACCGTCCGACTACGAGGACGTTCTCGTGCTGTTCGCCGGCCTCGCATTGCTGCCGGAGGGTTCGGCCGAACACCAGCGCCAGCGTGACCGCATCATCGCCCGGTGCCTCCCACTGGCTGAGCACTGCGCGCAGCGGTACGTCAATCGCGGCGAACCACGCGACGACCTGGTGCAGATCGCCCGGCTCGGACTGGTCAACGCGGTCAACCGGTTCGACGTGGACAAGGGCGTCGACTTCCTGTCCTTCGCGGTGCCGACCATCATGGGCGAGATCAAGCGGTACTTCCGCGACAGCGGCTGGTCGGTGAACGTGCCGCGACGGCTGAAGGAACGCCATCAACTTCTCGGCGCGGCGGTGGCCGACCTGTCCCAGCGGCTCAACCGGGCGCCGACGGCGAGCGAGATCGCCGTCGAACTCGGACTCGACCGCGCCGAGGTGGTGGAGGGGCTGATCGCCGGAAGTTGTTACCGGACGCTGTCGACCGACGCCGCAACGGGCGGTGGTGACGACGACAGCGCACCGGCGCTGGCGGACACGCTCGGCGGCAACGACCCCGACATGGCCCACATCGAGAACCGGGAGGCGCTGCGCCCGCTGCTGGCGTCCCTGCCCGAACGCGAGCGCACCATCATCCGGCTGCGCTTCTTCGAGTCGCTCACCCAGACCCAGATCGCCGAACGCCTCGGCATCTCACAGATGCACGTGTCGCGGTTGCTGGCGAGATCACTCGCCAAACTCCGCGACGGCATGCTGGCCTGAGCCACGAAATTCGTGGCAGCTCCCGCGTTGGCGTACGGATTTCGTAGACGGCCCCCGGTGTGCGGCGTAGCGTCCGAAGTGGCGGTGGGTGAACAGGTTGCGTTCCATCCCCTCGCAAGGTGACAGCCGGATGCAACCGCAGTGTTGAGACCACAGCCTGTTCCCACGTCGCCGCCCAACACCGGTGCCGCATACTTCGCAGCGTGACCCGACGCATTCATGTCATCGGCATCGGCGCCGGCGACCCCGGCTATGTCACCGCTCAGGCCGTCGACGCACTCAACGACACCCAGGTCTTCTTCGCCGCCGACAAGGGCGACGCCAAGAGCGATCTGGTGGCGCTGCGCCGCGACGTCTGCGAGCGGTTCATCACCACGCCCGGCTACCGGTTCGTGGAACTGCCCGACCCGAAGCGCGCCGACGATGGCGACTACCGGCGCAACGTCGCCGACTGGCATGCCGAGCGCGCCCGGATCTGGGCCGAGGCGATCGCGACCGAACTCGAACCGGACGGCGTAGGCGCGTTCCTCGCCTGGGGCGACCCGTCGCTGTACGACAGCACACTGCGCATCCTCGACCTGGTCGGCGCACACGTCGACATCGACTACGACGTGGTGCCCGGCATCACCGCCATCGCAGCCCTCACCGCACGACACCGCATCCCGCTCAACGACGTCGGCGAGCCGGTGCTGATCACCACCGGCCGCCGGCTGCGGGAGCACGGACTGGCCGGCGCCGCGGTGGTGATGCTCGACGCGGACTGTGCATTCCGGCAGTGCCCCCCGGCGACGCGGATCTGGTGGGGCGCCTACCTCGGCACACCCGACGAGATCCTCGTGGCGGGCACCGTCGGCGAGGTGGGCCAGACGATCGCCGATATCCGCGCCGAGGCCCGCTCGCGGCACGGCTGGATCATGGACACCTACCTGCTGCGCCCCTGACGCGAGTCTTGTTCGTGGCAGGATCACCGCATGGGGTTCCTGCTCCGCACCGCGGTCACCGGCCTCGCGCTGTGGCTCGTCACGTGGTTCGTGCCGGGAATGAGCTTCGTCGGGGCCGACAACCGGCTGCAGGAGATCGGCATCATCGGTGTGGTCGCACTGATCTTCGGCGTGGTCAACGCGATCATCAAGCCGATCGTGCAGCTGCTGTCGATCCCGCTCTACATCCTCACGCTCGGCCTGTTCCACGTCGTCATCAACGCGTTGATGCTGTGGATCACCGCGTCGATCACCGAGCACACCACGCACTGGGGCCTCTCCATCGATCACTTCTGGTGGACGGCCATCTGGGCGGCGATCGTCCTGTCCCTCGTGAGCTGGGTGCTGTCGCTGCTCACGGGCGGGTTGCTGGCCGACCGCTGAGGGGCACACTGGTCTCATGCCTGAACTCCCCGAAGTCGAGGCACTCGCCGACCACCTGCGTCGCCATGCCGTCGGGCTGCCGGTCGGCCGTGTCGACGTCTCGGCCTTCTCGGTGCTCAAGACCTTCGATCCGCCCATCACTGCGCTGCACGGCCGCGAGGTCACCGGCGCCAACCGGTGGGGCAAGTACCTCGGCCTCCAATTCGGCGACCTGCACCTGATCACCCACCTGTCCCGGGCCGGCTGGCTGCGCTGGTCGGACAAGCTCGCCGCCGCTCCGCTGAAGCCGGGCAAGGGGCCGATCGCCCTGCGCGTCCACCTCGGCACGCCCGGCGAGGCGCCCGGTTTCGACCTGACCGAGGCCGGCACCCAGAAGCGGCTGGCGGTCTGGCTGGTGACCGACCCGGACACGGTGCCGGGCATCGCCGGACTCGGACCGGACGCGCTCGAACTCACCGTCGAGGACCTCGGCCGGCTGCTGGCGGGCAACAGCGGCCGGCTCAAGACCGTCATCACCGACCAGAAGGTGATCGCCGGGATCGGCAACGCCTACAGCGACGAGATCCTGCATGTGGCGCGCCTTTCGCCGTTCGCCACCGCCAACAAGCTGACCGCCGCGCAGCTGGGCTCGCTGCACGACGCGATGATCTCGGTGCTCACCGATGCGGTGTCGCGGTCGGTGGGCCAACAGGCCGCAACCCTCAAGGGCGAGAAGCGTTCCGGGCTGCGGGTGCACGCGCGCACCGGGCTGCCGTGTCCGGTCTGCGGGGACACCGTGCGCGAGGTGTCGTTCGCGGACAAGTCGTTCCAGTACTGCGCGACGTGCCAGACCGCCGGGAAGGTGCTCGCCGACCGGCGGATGTCGCGACTGCTCAAGTAGTGCGCTTGCCGGTCTCCCGTGCGGGTATCCCCGTCGTCAGACCGGAAGGACAGCCATGACGACATTCAGCACCGCCCATCCCCGCGTTGCCGCGCTCCTCACCGACCTGCCCGGCCGGGTCCATGCGGCCGACTCCAGCCGCAAGCGCGACATCACCGACGCGATGACGGGCCGTCCGCTCGGGCAGGTGCCGCACTGCACCGCGGAGGACGTCGCCGCGGCGGCGGAACGCGCCCGCGCCGTGCAGCAGGACTGGGCGGCCCGTCCGGTCGCCGAACGGGCACAGGTGCTGGTCCGGCTCCACGACCTGGTCCTCGAACATCAGGACGAGGTGCTCGACCTCATCCAGCTGGAGAACGGCAAGGCCCGCCGTCACGCGTTCGAGGAGGTCATCGACGTCGCGCTGACCGCCCGCTACTACGCCAACACCGCCGAGAAGTACCTCCGGCCGAAGCGCCGCCAGGGTGTGCAGCTGATGCTCACCGAGGTGTGGGAGCACCACCATCCCAAGGGGCTGGTGGGCGTCATCTCCCCGTGGAACTACCCGCTGACCCTCGGCATCAGCGATGCGCTGCCTGCCCTGGTCGCGGGCAACGCGGTGCTGGCCAAGCCCGACGACCGCACACCGTTCTCCCATCTGTGGGCGGTGCAGCTGCTCGAACGGGCCGGAATGCCCCCGGGGCTGGTGCAGACCGTCACCGGGCCCGGATCGGAACTGGGCACGCCGATCATCGAACAGTCCGACTTCCTGATGTTCACCGGTTCGACGAGCACCGGGCGGACCGTCGCCAAGCAGGCCGCGGAGCGGCTGATCGACTACTCGATGGAACTGGGCGGCAAGAACGCACTGCTGGTGCTCGACGACGCCGATGCCGCGAAAGCGGCGCGCGGCGCGGTCAAGGCGGCCTTCTCCAACGCCGGGCAGCTGTGCATCTCCATCGAGCGGATCTACGTCCCCGATGCGCTGTGGGACGCGTTCATCGGGCGGTTCGTCGAGTACACGCAGGCGTTGAAGCTCACGCCCGACCTCGACTACTCCGCCGACATGGGCTCACTGATCAACGAGAACCAGCTGAAGACGGTCCGCCAACACGTCGACGACGCGCAGTCCAAGGGGGCGACCGTGCTCACCGGCGGGCAGCCGCGGCCGGACATCGGACCGTACTTCTACGAGCCGACGATCCTGACCGGAGTGCGCGAAGGCATGGACGTCTACGAGGACGAGACCTTCGGACCCGTGGTCTCGGTCTACCGGGTGAACTCCGAGGACGAAGCGATCGCCAAGGCCAACGACAGCCGATTCGGCCTGAATTTCAGTGTGTGGACCAATGATCCGGAACGCGGTCGGCGGGTGGCGGCGAAGCTGCAGGCGGGCACGGTGAACGTCAACGAGGCGTACGCCGCGGCGTGGGCGTCGGTGGACGCTCCGATGGGCGGCATGAAGGACTCCGGCGTCGGCCGCCGCCACGGCGAACACGGCATCCTCAAGTACACCGAGTCCCAGACCATCGCCACCGAGCGTGGGCTACCCGTCGGTGCGCCGCCATGGCTCCGCGCCGACCGCTACGCCACGGTGATGACCGCGGGACTCAAGGCGCTGCGCCGCATCCCTGGCGTCAAGTAGCGCCGGCGGCCGGTCGCTACGCTGCTCCGATGACCAGGCAGAGGATCCTCATCACCGGCGCCAGTTCCGGCCTGGGCGCCGGAATGGCCAGGGTGTTCGCCGCCAAGGGCCGTGACCTCGCACTGTGTGCGCGCCGGATCGACCGCCTCGAGGAGCTCAAGGCCGAACTGCAGGACCGCCATCCGGCGATCCGGGTGGCCGTCGCCGCACTCGACGTCAACGACCACGACCGGGTGCCGCAGGTGTTCGCCGCGCTGTCCGAGGAACTGGGCGGCATCGACCGCATCGTCGTCAACGCCGGCGTCGGCAAGGGCGCCCGGCTGGGGACGGGCAAGCTGTGGGCGAACAAGGCCACGATCGAGACCAATCTGGTCGCCGCACTGGTGCAGATCGAGACGGCACTCGAGATGTTCACCGCCGCCGGTGGCGGGCACCTGGTGCTCGTGTCCTCGGTGCTCGGCAACAAGGGCGTGCCCGGCGTGCGCGCGGCCTACGCCGCGAGCAAGGCCGGCGTCTCGTCGCTCGGCGAGTCGTTGCGGGCCGAGTACGCCGGCAGCCCGATCACGGTGACGGTGCTCGAACCCGGCTACATCGAATCGGAGATGACGGCCAAGGCCGAGACCACCCGGCTGATGGTCGACACCCAGACCGGGACGGCGGCGATGGTCGACGCCATCGAGCGTGAGCGTGGCCGCGCCGCGGTGCCGGCGTGGCCGTGGGCGCCCCTGGTGCTGCTGCTCAAGGTGCTGCCACCGAGGGTCGCCGCCAAGTTCGCGTGATGTGAAACGGCTGACAAGACGAATTGTCGGTAGCCGGTTTAAGCAGCGGAGCGGTGTGGAAACCCTCTGATCATGAACGCGAAACTTTCGAAGCTCACACCAGTCCTGTTCGCCGGTGTCGCTGCCGCGGGAATCGCAGCTGCACCGATCGCTCTCGCCAACCCGCCGGCCCCGCCGCCGTGTGCACCGGGCGTCGTCTGCGGTCCCGTGGGTGACGCGGGCCCGAACGGCGCCCAAGCCGCGGTCCCCGGTGGTCCCGCCGCTGTAGCGGGTCCTGGCGGTGCGCAGGCCGCCGTTCCCGGTGGCACGGG
>NZ_JAUMSQ010000232.1:0-15238 GCF_030519285.1 Mycolicibacterium arseniciresistens | reverse complement strand
CCAGAGGCGCAGGAGCGGGCGGCGGCGGAGGCGGCGGGGCGAACGGGTTGATCGGCGGCGGAGGCAGCTGGCCGTTCAGGCCGACCGCGTCGAGCGCGTCGTCGATCACGTTGCGGGGAGTGGAGCCGGACAGTGCCTTGCCGCACGTCGGCCATGCGCCCTTGCCCTGGCTGGCCAGGACGCGCTCGGCGACGGCGATCTGCTCTTCCTTGGTGGCCTGGAACGCCGACGGGGCGTATTCACCGCCACCGTGGCCCGACCAGGTGCTCGGGGAGAACTGCAGTCCGCCGTGGTAGCCGTTGCCGGTGTTGATGGCCCAGTTGCCGCCGGACTCGCAGGATGCGACCTGGTCCCATTCGCCGTCGGTGGCGGCGTTGGCCTGGCCCGCGAGGGTGAGGCCACCGGTTCCGATCACTGCGCCGGTGAAGGCGATCTTGGCGACGCTGACAGCTGGTTTGGTGGGCTTGCGATGCCGTCCACTCATAAGTGCGATAGGTCCTCTCGTGAGCGCCCGCGAGGTCAGCTGTCGGGTTCGGGTCTGAGAGGTCACCCGGCCGGCGGAAAATCCGCCGGCTTCACCCCAAGGAACCGCAAGCGGTTCCAGGTCCTTCGGTGGACCGGTGGGTCCCCCGCCTCCATCCAGGTGGGTCGTGGTCCCTCTTTCGACGGATGGAGCTCGGCGCTGTCGAACGAGGCGAGCCGATTGATGAGGGTCGATCGGCCTGGAAGAAAGGTAACGGCTCTCCGCGATCCCGTCACCTTCTGCCGACCTCGGCGTTTCTCTCCTTGGCAAATATTAAATGGGCTCTAAACCGCCAGGTTGGCGCGACGTTTTCCGCCGTTCATCCGGCGCTCAGCGCGTCTGTGACAGTTTGTGACCATTTCGTGATGTGACGTAAATCACGGTTATCCGCCGGCGAACGGTGGAAGAACATCCACCGTCTGGGCGTTTTGCAGTCCGATCGTCTGGTCGCGTACGGCGATGCCGTCCACCAGGTATGAGCAGCGGGCGAGCACCCGCGCCAGTTCCGCGTCGCGGGCGCTGAGGATGCCGGTGAGTGCTGCGATTGTGGTGTCCGCCGCCAATTCGAGCGGTTCCTCCTCGACGCCCGCCGCCGCCCGGGCCGCAGCGAAGTATCGGACGGTCACCCGCACCGTCGTCGTGGCCGACACGCGTCAGCCGCCGATCGCGCTCATCGGGCGGTCGGGCTGCACGAAGTCCGGGTCGTTGATGCCGTGCCCGGCGGCCTTCGCCCACATCGCGGTGCGCCACGCCTGCTCGAGCGCGTCGTCATCGGCGCCGCTGCGCAGCAGGCGCCGCAGATCGGTCTCGGTGGTCGCGAACAGACAGTTGCGCACCTGCCCGTCGGCGGTGAGCCGGGTGCGGTCACAGGCGGCGCAGAACGCCTTCGACACCGAGGCGATGATCCCGACGGTGGCGTCCTGGCGCCCGTCCACCCGCCACAGCTGCGCCGGGGCCGAACCTCGCGGCTTCGGATCGGGCGTCAGGGTGAACTCGCGGCGCAACGCCGTCAGCACGTCGTCGGCCTCCAGCGCCTCGCCGCGGCGCCACCGGTGTTCGGCGTCCAGCGGCATCTGCTCGATGATGCGCAGCTGGTAGCCGTTCTCGAGACAGAAGCGCAGAAGGGCGACGGCGTCGTCACGCCCGGCGACGGGATCGAGGACGGCGTTGACCTTCACCGGCGTCAGTCCGGCGGCCTTGGCGGCGGCCAAGCCGGTCAGCACGTCGTCCAGCCGGTCCCGGCGGGTGATGGCGGCGAAGCGGGCGCGGTCGACGGTGTCCAGGGACACGTTCACCCGGTCCAGGCCGGCCCGCTTGAGCTGCTCGGCACGCCGGCCGAGACCGAGCCCGTTCGTGGTCACGGCGATCTCCGGGCGCGGCCGTAGCGCCGCCGTCGCGGCGACCACCTCGTCGAGATGGCGCACCACCAGCGGCTCGCCCCCGGTGAAGCGGACGCTGGTGACGCCCAGCTTCGTGACGGCGATGCGCAGCAGCCGGGCCAGCTCCTCGGAGCTGAGCAGCTCGTCGCCGGGCAGCCAGTCCAGCCCCTCCGCGGGCATGCAGTAGGTGCAGCGCAGATTGCACCGGTCGGTCAGCGACACCCGCAGGTCGGTCGCGACCCGGCCGAAGGTGTCCACCAGGGGGCCGGCGGTGGGCATCCCGGCAAGGGGACGCTGCACCGTCGGGAATCCGAGGCCGATCACCGTCATGCGGCGGCTCGCGTGGGTCTGCTCCACGGGTCGTTCTGCGCGTCGACGGGCACGATCTCCTTGCCCAGGGGGAACAGCGACACCGGGATCAACTTCAGGTTGGCCAGGGCCAGCGGGATGCCGATGATCGTCACCGCCATCGCCACGGCGCTGACGATGTGGCCGATCGCCAGCCACACGCCGGCCACGATGAGCCAGATGATGTTGCCCACGAGTGCTCCGGGCCGCGGGCCGGGCTTGTCGACGACTGTCTGACCGAACGGCCACAGTGCGTAGACCCCGATGCGGAACGCCGCGAAGCCGAACGGGATGGTGATGATCAGGACGAAGCAGATGATGCCGGCGAGGAAGTACCCCAGGGCCAGCCAGAGGCCGCCGAAGATCAACCAGATGATGTTCAGGATCAATCGCATGTCAGCTGCTTCTTCTCCTTCAGCGGTGATTCCAGCCTACCGACAAACAGGATGAACCTGCGGGTGTGGGCCGAGTAGGATCACCGCAACGCGTCCCGACGCAAGCGGGACGCTTTCTTGTGTATCAGTGAGATGTTCTTTCGAGACGAGCGGGTGAGGGCAGTGCCGACCGGCAAGGTTAAGTGGTACGACACCGAGAAGGGCTTCGGCTTCCTGTCCCAGGAGGAAGGCGAGGACGTCTACGTCCGCTCGTCGGCGCTGCCCGCGGGAGTCGAAGGGCTCAAGGCGGGCCAGCGGGTGGAGTTCGGCATCGCGGCGGGCAGGCGCGGTCCGCAGGCGTTGAGCGTCAAGGTGCTCGACCCGCCGCCGAGTCTGAGCCGGACCCGTCGCGAGGCGGAGCGCGCCGAACGCCCGGAGCACAAGCACACCCCCGACGAGTTGCACGGCATGGTCGAGGACATGATCACGCTGCTCGAAGGCGCGGTGCAGCCCGAACTGCGCAAGGGTCGCTACCCCGACCGCAAGGTCGCCCGCCGGGTCTCCGAGGTGGTGCGCGCCGTCGCGGGTGAGCTCGACCAGTAGGCCCGAGAGCGAGCGCCGAACGTGCGCTCACTGCGAAGATTCTCCCGATTGATCGCAGTGGCTTCACGTTCGGCGAAACCGGGCATGCTGCAGTCATGAGCTATGTCGCCAGTGGTGGCGAATTCGACCGCGACACCGACTACATCGAGACCCGCATCACCGCCGACGGCCGGGACGGCTACCCGGTCGAGCCGGGCCGCTACCGGCTGATCGTGGCGCGGGCCTGCCCGTGGGCGAACCGGGCGATCATCGTGCGACGGCTGCTCGGCCTCGAGGACGCGCTGTCCATCGGCTTCTGCGGGCCGACGCACGACGAGCGCAGCTGGACGTTCGACCTCGACCCCGGCGGCGTCGACCCGGTGCTGAAGATCCCCCGGCTGCGCGACGCGTACCTCGAGCGGTTCCCCGACTATCCCAAGGGCATCACGGTGCCCGCGGTGGTCGACGTGCCCACCGGCGAGGTGGTCACCAACGACTTCCCGCAGATCACCCTCGACCTGTCCACCGAATGGACGGCCCACCACCGCGACGGCGCACCGCAGCTCTACCCCGAGCCGCTGCGCGCCGAGATCGACGAGGTGGCCCAGCGCATCTACACCGAGATCAACAACGGCGTGTACCGGTGCGGCTTCGCCGGCTCACAGAACTCCTACGACCGGGCCTACGACCGCCTGTTCGCCGCGCTGGACTGGGTCTCCGACCGGCTCGAGAACCAGCGATACCTGGTGGGCGACACCATCACCGAGGCCGACGTGCGGCTGTTCACCACGCTGGCCCGGTTCGACCCCGTCTACCACGGCCACTTCAAGACCAACCGGAGCAAGCTCACCGAGATGCCGGTGCTGTGGGCCTACGCCCGCGACCTGTTCCAGACCCCCGGATTCGGCGACACGGTCGACTTCGTGCAGATCAAGCAGCACTACTACATCGTCCACACCGACATCAATCCGACCAAGGTGGTGCCCAAGGGGCCCGAGCTCGACGATTGGCTCACCCCGCACGGCCGGGAAGCGTTGGGCGGCAGACCGTTCGGCGACGGCACCCCACCGGGGCCGACGCGCGAGGGCGAGCGGGTGCCGTCGGAGCACACCCCGCTCTAGGACCACTGCGTGCGGATCGACCATTCCGCGTGCGGCACGTCGAACACTTCGCCCGTCTCGTCCTGCACGAGGGTGAGCAGTTGCACCGCGATCCCGGTCAGCCGGCCGCGCTGTGGATCGACGGTGGGGATCGTGACCGCCAGCCGGCTGTCGCGCGGGAACACCGAGACCGTGGTGTCGACCGGGTTCTCGTAGACCTGCAGCAGCCGCCACGGCGCCTCGGCGATCGCGGCGGGCACCGACAGCTGCACCGGGTCGCGGTCGTTCACCCGCAACTCGCCCTGGGTCCCCCCTGGCTCGCAGTCGTTGAGGTCGAGCACCCGGCAGTACTGGAACGGCCCGACCCGGGTCAGCTCGCCGCGCGAATACGCGCTCACCTCAGGCAATTCCGGGCCGTGGTCGCGGGTTGCCCGCCACACCAGGGCGGCGGTGACCGCCGTCGTCAGCACGACGACGGCCGCCAGCACGGCTGCGGCGCGCTTCACTCCGGCACCATGTCCGGCCGCCGGCCCTCCTGGGCCGCCAGCACCGGGCGGTTGCCGCCGAAGCCCGGGATCAGCGACTCGCCGCGATAGCTCACGATCGTCTGCGCCAGGCCGAGGATCAGCACGGCGCTGATGGTGGTGAAGCCGATCCACAGTTCGGTGTAGATCAGCACCCCCGTCGCGCCGCCTGCGACCCAGGCCAACTGCAGCAGCGACTCCGAGCGGCCGAACGCCGACGCCCGCGACTCCTCGGGCAGATCGTCCTGCAGCGAGGCATCCAGCGACGCCTTCGCGATGGCGCTGGCGCCCGATGTCACGAGCGTGGCCGCGGCGACCACCAGCAGATTGCCGGTCACGGCGGCGGCCAGCGCCATCGCCGTCACCGCGATCGCGGAGCGCACCACCAACTGCGCCGGGCGGCCGAGCTTGAGCCGGGCGCTGGTCATGTTCCCGGCGAAGTTGCCGATCGCCGCGGCCGCCCCGATCAGCCCGAGGATGCGCAGCTGCTCCCAGCCGCTGGCCTGGTGCGACTTCGCGACGAACGCGGGATAGAGGAACAGGAACCCGACCATCACCTTGATCGTGCAGTTGCCCCACAACGACGTGATGGTGTTGCGGCCCAGCGGTTGCCGGGCGCGGGTCTTCCCGCCCACCGGCCTGCGGCGCAGGTCGCCGTCGCCGCCGTGATAGCTCAGCGTGGCGGGCACCTCGCCCTCGGTGACCTCCACCCACTTCGGGATCCGCATGGCCAGCACGGCGCCCGCGACGGTCGCGGCGACCAGCACGTACAGCGCGCCGGGCAGATTGAACACTCCGAGCAGGTACTGCGCGCCCACGGCGACGGCGCCGCCGGCCATCGTCCCGCCGAGCAGGCCGAACATCGTGAGCCGGGCGTTCACCCGGACCAGGTCGATGCTCGGCGGCAGCACCCGTGGTGTCACCGCACTGCGCAGCACACTGAATGACTTGGACAGCACCATCATTCCCAGCGCACAGGGGTAGAGCACCCAGGACGGGTAGCTGCCCGTCGCGCCGTCGAAGTTGGCGATCAGCACGACCACCAGCGCCGTGCGGATGAGGAACGAGCCGGCCAGTGCGACCCGCCGGCCGTGCTGCAGGCGGTCCAGCGCCGGACCGATGAGCGGCGCGATGACGGCGAACGGGGCGATGGTGATCAGCAGGTACAGCGCGACCTTGCTCTTGCTCTCGCCCGAGGCGGCCGCGAAGAACAGCGTGTCCGCCAGCGCCACGGCCATCGCGGCGTCGACGGCGAAGTTGGCGACCACCGGCCAGGTCAGGGCGGTCAGCCCGGACTTGTCGGCGCCGTCGGCGGTGGCGGCGCGGTGCACCAGACCGTACATCCGCGAACCCATCTCGCGGCTGCGCGCAGCGGCGGCGCGGGTGACGGTGACCCGCTCGCCCGCACCGGACCCGACGCCGGGGTCGCGCTCGTACCGGTAGCCGGCGGTGGATTCCTGATCGTCGAGCGGCGGCAGCCAGCGGTTCGAGCTCGGCATCGACTGCCTGCGCTGCCTGCGGTGGTCCACGCCGTCACTCGGGTAGTTGGCCATGCCGGGATGGTCGGCGCCTGCCGCCGGGCGGGGCGGGTAGTAGCGGCCGTCGTCCCGCGCCCTGTCGTCACGCCGCCCTCCGGTCACGCCACGATTGTCCCCCATGGCGCCGACTGCGCCCGTCATGGCAACCGGTGTGGCCTCGGGGCGTCGGGCTCAGGCACTATGGGGGCGATGGAAAGCATGACCGAAGGCGCGCAGCAGGGTGCACCGCTCCCGCTGGGGGAGTCCACAGCCGATCTGGAGTCGGTGTTGATGGGCGCCGCCGAGCAGGCGCGCACCGCGCTGGACGAGTTCGCCGGCGCAGATGCGGTCGGTGAGTACCTCGGCGCGTCGTTCGAAGACCCGGCGTCGGCGACGCACCGCTTCCTGGCGAATCTGCCGAGTTACCGCGGCTGGCAGTGGGCGGTGGTGGTGGCCGGCTACCCCGGCGCCGACCACGCCACCATCAGCGAGGTCGTTCTGGTGCCCGGCCCCACGGCGCTGCTGGCGCCGAGGTGGGTGCCCTGGGAAGAACGTGTCAGGCCCGGTGATCTGGGCCCCGGTGACCTGCTCGCCCCGTCCGTGGACGACCCGCGGCTGGTGCCCGGCTACGTCGCCAGCGGCGACCCGGAGGTCGACGAGGTCGCCCTGGAACTCGGGCTCGGCCGCAAGCAGGTGCTCAGCGACTGGGGCCGCGTCGACGCCGCGCAGCGCTGGCACGACGGCGATCACGGGCCGGGGTCGTCGATGGCCCGGTCCACCCGCCGGGTGTGCCGCGAGTGCGGGTTCTATCTGCCGCTCTCGGGTGCGCTCGGGGTGATGTTCGGTGTCTGCGCCAACGAACTGGCGGCCGACGGCCATGTGGTCGACGCCGAGTACGGCTGCGGCGCCCATTCGGACACCCCGCCGCCCCCCGGAACGGGTTCGCCGTTGTACGAGCCCTTCGACGACGGTGTCCTGGACGTCGCCGACCGCGATTAGGCCTCCGCCGCCGCCTTGATCCTGGCGAGTGACTGCTTCATGCCGTCGACCAGCTCCTGCTCGAAGCTCGGGACACCGCCGAACAGCGCGTTGACCGTCGCGTTCGACACCGCCTTGACTCCGTTCTCGGCGTGCCGGGTCTCGGTGAGGCGGGTGCCTCCGTCGACCGGCTCGAGCCGGTAGCGCCACACCGTCCCGTTCGCGTTGACGCGGAACGCCAACTCCTTCTCCGGGACGAGTGCGGTGATCGTGCTGGTGGTCGGCCACAGCAGCCGGCCGCGCCGATTGAGGTTGACCGCACGGGTCCCCGGCCGCAGTGGCCCGAGTCGCTTGGTCCAGCGGCACTGCGGACTCCAGCGCGGCATCCGTTCGAGATCGGAGACGAGTTCCCAGACCCGGCGGACCGGTGCGTTGATGTCGATCTCTGCCTGCAACAGCGGTGCGGCCACAGTGCCTCCTCGCTTCTCGGCAGGCTCAGTCGAGCCCGCTCTGAGCGCCGCGGGCACCGCGGCGCACGGCGTGACGTTGCCACAGGAAGATCGACGTGCCAAAAACGCCGACGCCGAGACCGGCTACGGCGATCGGCCGCCAGTCGTGCAGCGCGGCGACCGTGAACGACAGCACCGTCACGATCAGCCAACCGAATGCGATCACCAGGATGACGGGTCGCGGGTCGAGCAGCCTGGCCGGCAGTGCCGGAGGTTGCCGCGCGTCGGGTTCGGCCGAGCTCTCTGCAGGCATCGACGCCGAATCTATCCGATGAACGGTTTTTGCGGCGTACCCCGGCCGGATTAGCTGTGAGATCGCCCCATGCTGGGTACTCTTTGCCATGTGAAAGACCAGGACGCGCAGTTGGCCGGTGACTTGTCGCTTGCCGTAGTGCGTTTAGCTCGACAGTTGCGGTTCCGCCGAGCGGATTCCAAGATTTCGCTGTCGCAGTTGTCTGCGCTGTCGACGCTGGCCAAAGAGGGCGCGATGACCCCTGGAGCGTTAGCTATCCGGGAGCGTGTCCGGCCGCCGTCGATGACACGGGTGATCGCCTCTCTCGCCGAGATGGGCCTGGTCGAGCGCAGCGCCCACCCGTCCGACGGGCGCCAGGTGCTGGTCTCGGCGTCGCCCTCGGGCGCCAGCCTGGTCGAGGCGGAGCGCCGCGCCAGCCAGGAGTGGCTCAGGGTTCGCCTGGCCCGGCTGGATCCCGAGCAACGCAGGACGCTGCTGACCGCCGCCGACCTGATGACCGGGATGGTCGAGGAGAGTGCCTGAACGCCCGGGTGCGAAGCTACCCGGGATATGGCCAATGTCATCGACGTCGACGACCCGGGTGATCCCCGCCTCGACGACTTCCGCGATCTGAACAGCGTCGACCGTCGGCCCGACCTGCCCAGCGGCAAGGGGCTGGTGATCGCCGAGGGCGTGCTGGTGGTGCAGCGGATGCTCGCGTCGCGGTTGGTCCCGAGGGCGATGCTGGGCACCGACCGCAGGCTCACCGAACTCGGCGACGACCTGGACCGCACCGATGCGCCGTACTACCGGGCCCACGCGGAGGTGATGGCCGCGGTGATCGGCTTCCATCTCAACCGGGGGGTGCTGGCGTCGGCGTCGCGGCCTGGGGAACTGGCCGTCGACCAGGTGCTCGCCGGCGCGCGAACGGTGGCGGTGCTCGAGGGCGTCAACGACCACGAGAACCTGGGGTCGATCTTCCGCAACGCCGCCGGACTCGACGTCGACGCGGTGGTGTTCGGCACCGGCTGCGCCGACCCGCTCTACCGGCGGGCGGTGAGGGTGTCGATGGGTCACGCGTTGCTGGTGCCCTACGCCTGGGCGCAGTCCTGGCCCGGCGATCTGAACCTGTTGCGCGACAATGGTTTCAGACTGCTCGCCATGACGCCGGATGCGGGCGCCGCGACGCTCGCGGCCGCGATGCCCGCACTGGCCGGCGACAAGGTGGCGATCCTGGTCGGTGCGGAGGGGCCGGGGTTGACCGAGCACGCGATGCGGGCCAGCGACACCCGCGTGCGCATCCCGATGTCACGCGGCACCGACTCCCTCAACGTCGCGACCGCTGCGGCGCTGGCGTTCTACGAACGGGCAAGGGCGGCAGGCTAAATTGGGCAGGAGCGAAGCGACCCGGGGGGATGGACCGGTGGGCAGGAGCGAAGCGACCCGGGGGGAGAAACCGGTGGGCAGGAGCGAAGCGACCCGGGGGAGTGAACCGTGACCGACGATTCGACGCCGTGGGGCACGGGGTTGACGGTGGCCGCGTTCGTCGCGGCAGTGGTCGCGGCGGCGGTGCTGGTGCTCAGCCTCGGCCTGGTGCGCGTGCATCCACTGCTGGCGATCGGCCTGAACATGGTCGCCGTCGGCGGGCTGGCGCCGACGGTGTGGAGCTGGCGCACGCGCCCGGTGTGGCGGTGGTTCGTGCTGGGCGGCGGGGTCGGCGTGGCCGTGGGCTGGGTGGCGGTGCTGGCGCTGTCCCTGGGGAGCTGAGCTCAGCGCTGCCCGCTGGAGCGCACCCCGAGCAGCACGTCCTCCCACGCAGGCACGGCCGGCTTGCCCTTGCGGGCGCGGGCCGGCTTCTTCGCCTCGACGGTCGGCTCGGGCTCAGGCTCAGAAAGCGGCTCGGGCGCCGGCGCGGGTGCGGGAGCCGCAACGGGCTCGGTGAAATCGAGTTCGGCCAGCGGAACCGCGCGCAGCGGGCGGGCGAAATCCGGGTCGATCAGTTCGGAAGCCGCGTCGTCGAAGGCGCTGACGGTGCCGCCGTGCGCCCCGGGGGTGAAGCGGAAGTGGGCGACGTTGTCCGACCGGCCGGCCTTCCAGCCCAGCTGCACGGTCCAGCGGCCGTCCTCGTTGCGCCATGCGTCCCACGTCGTGCTGTCCGGGTCGAGACCGCGGGCCACGAGCGAGGTGGTGACCGTCTCGAGCAGCGTCAGCACCGAGGGGCCGTCGGCGAGGATCGGGTGCGCGGCGGTGGCGAGCTCGGCGGCGCGCGAGCGCTCCAGCAGCACCGGATGGGCGAAGCGTTCGACCCGTTCGAGCGGCGCCCCGGCGGCCGCGGCCACCTGTTCGACGGATGCACCCGCCCGGATCCTGGCCTGGATGTCCTTGGGACTCAGCACGGTGGTGACCTCGACATCGATCTGGGTTTGGCTGGAACCGACTCTGTCGCCACGGACGGCCGCACGCAGCCGGTCGTCCACGACCATGATGAATTTGTCGCCGGAGTCGGCCTCGCAGATGATGCTGCGGCCGTCTACGTCGAGCCCGACGACCTTGAGTACCCGCATACCGACCTCCTCCGGGACGAGCCCGATTAGCAGGTCACCCTACTGCGTTATCCGCCCGTTACCGGCCAGACACGCGGTGCGCCCTCAGAGGTGTTCGACCACCCAGTCGACGCACTGGGTGAGCGCGCTGACGTCGTCGGGATCGACGGCCGCGAACATCGCGACACGGAGCTGGTTGCGGCCGAGTTTGCGGTACGGCTCGGTGTCGACGACGCCGTTGGCACGCAGCACCTTGGCGACGGCGGCGGCATCCACATCGTCGTTGAAGTCGATGGTGCCGACCACCTGTGAGCGCAGCGCCGGGTCGGTGACGAACGGGGTGGCGTACTGCGACGCCTCGGCCCACGAGTAGAGCCGCGACGAGCTGTCGGCGGTGCGCTTGACCGCCCAGTCCAGGCCGCCGTTGCCGAGCATCCAGTCCAGCTGGTCGGCCAGCAGCACCAGGGTGCCGATCGCGGGGGTGTTGTACGTCTGGTTCTTGACGCTGTTCTCGACCGCGATCGGCAGTGACAGGAAGTCCGGCACCCACCGGCCCGACGCGTGGATCGACTCGATGCGCGCGAGCGCGGCGGGGCTGACGACCGCGAGCCACAGGCCACCGTCGCCGGCGAAGTTCTTCTGCGGCGCAAAGTAATAGGCGTCGGCCTGTGCGATGTCGACCGGCAGCCCGCCCGCCCCCGACGTGGCGTCGATCAGGATCAACGCGTCGCCCGCATCGGCGGGCCGCTGCACCGGCACCGCCACGCCGGTCGACGTCTCGTTGTGTGCCCACGCGATCGCGTCGACGGACGGGTCGGCCTGCGGTTCGGGAGCGCTGCCGGGGTCGGCCTTGACCACGATCGGGTCTCCGACGAAGGGGTTCTTGGCCACGGCGGAGGCGAACTTCGCGCTGAACTCGCCGTAGGTCAGGTGCAGCGAGCGCTTGTCGATCAGCCCGAACGCGGCGGCGTCCCAGAACGCGGTGGACCCGCCGTTGCCGAGGATCACCTCGTAGCCGTCGGGCAGCGAGAACAGTTGGCGTACCCCGTCGCGCACGCGCCCCACAAGGTTCTTGACCGGGGCCTGCCGGTGCGACGTGCCGAACAGATGACCGGCATCGGCCAGCGCCTGCAGTTGTTCGGGTCGCACCTTCGACGGCCCCGACCCGAATCGTCCGTCTTTCGGCTTCAGGTCGGCGGGAAGGGTGAGTTCGGCCATGCGGTCAAGACTAGTGACCAGCGCCTGCACGCTCCCTGCCGGGGAGGGGCGGCGAAAATACTAAAAAGTCAATAAAAGCGGTTTGAGCGACACGCATCTGTGTCCATACTGTGACCTGTCGGGGCGGACAGCTGGGAGCCCGTCATGGGGTGCACGTTCAGTGGGGGAAATCGCGGGTCAATTCTGATGCCCGTCTGCGCTGCGGCCCTCGCGGTCGCCGGAGCGCTGGTCGCCGTGGCACCCGCGCACGCCGACGGCGATCAGGCCGGCGCGCTGCTGGGCCAGATCAACGCCACGCGCGCGGCGAACGGCTGCGGCCCCGTCGCGCCGAATGCGCAGTTGGCCGCGGCCGCCAACCGGCACGCCACCGACATGCTCGTCAACGGGGTGCGCAGCCACACCGGTTCCGACGGGTCGTCGGTCGTGCAGCGCGCCACCGACGCCGGCTATGCGCCGTATGCGGCGGTCGGGGAGGTCGTCTTCTGGAGCGCGGGATACAGCGACGATCCGGCCCACGCGGTGAACTGGTGGATGAACAGTCCTCCCCACCGGGCGGTGATCACCGACTGCGGGATGACCGACGCCGGCTTCTCCTCGGTGAGCAGCGGTGACCGGGTGATCGCAGCCGGCGAGTTCGGCAAGAAGTAGCCGCCCGGCGCTGGTGAAGCAACGGCGTCGCGGTCGCGGCATCGGTTTTCGAAGGTCATCCAGGGTGGGTACTCACTGCCCGGAGTCGATGCGCCGCGCATTCAGCAAACCCTCAGCGCGGGGATGGACATTTACCCGGTACCTGCGGTACTGTGTACACAAGGCCGGTAAATGTAAACCTCTCAGGGAGGCTTCGAATGGCTCGGACACGCACGATCAACCGCTGGCGGCGCAACATGGACGTCAGCGACGACCCGCAGTACGTGGACATGCTGAACACGCTGTCGGAAGGCTCGGTGCGGCGGAACTTCAATCCGTACACCGACATCGAGTGGGACTCCCCGGAGTTCGCCGTCTTCGAGAACGACCCCCGCTGGGTGCTGCCGGCGACGGACCCGCTGGGCGGGCACCCGTGGTACCAGGCGCAGCCGCAGGAGCAGCAGATCAAGATCGGCATGTGGCGCCAGGCCAACGTCGCGAAGGTCGGCCTGCACTTCGAGTCGATCCTCATCCGCGGCCTGATGGAGTACTCGTTCTGGACGCCCAACGGCTCACCGGAGTACCGCTACTGCCTGCACGAGGCGGTCGAAGAGTGCAACCACACCATGATGTTCCAGGAGATGGTGAACCACATCGGCGCCGACGTGCCGGGTATGCCGCGCCTGCTCAAATGGGTGCAGCCCGCCATCCCGCTCGTCGCCGGGCCGCTGCCCATCCCGTTCTGGTTCGGCATCCTCGCCGGTGAGGAACCGATCGACCACACGCAGAAGAACGTGCTGCGCGAGGGCAAGGCCCTGCATCCGATCATGGAGCGCGTCATGGCCATTCACGTGGCGGAGGAAGCGCGGCACATCTCGTTCGCGCACGAGTACCTGCGCAAGCGGGTGCCGCACCTGTCGCGGTGGAAGCGATTCTGGTTGTCGCTCTACGTGCCCGTGGTGATGAGGGTGCTGTGCTCGGCCATCATCGTTCCGCCGAAGGCGTTCTGGAAGGAATTCGACATCCCGCGCTCGGTGCGCAAAGAGGTGTTCTTCCGCTCGCCGGAGTCCCGGCAGATGCTGCGCGACATGTTCGGCGACGTCCGGATGCTGTGCAAGGACACCGGGCTGATCAATCCGGTGGCCAAGCTGATCTGGAAGCTCTGCCGCATCGACGGCCGCCCCAGCCGTTACCGCAGCGAGCCGCAGCGCCAGCACGTGGTCGCGGCCGCCTGACGAGAGCCTGAATCCCTTATGCCGCACGTCATCACCCAGTCGTGTTGCAGCGACGGGTCCTGCGTCTACGCCTGCCCCGTCAACTGCATCCACCCCTCGCCGGACGAGCCGGGGTTCGCGACCGCCGAGATGCTCTACATCGACCCGGTCGCCTGTGTGGACTGCGGCGCGTGTGTCAGCGCCTGTCCGGTGGGCGCCATCTCTCCCGACACCCGGCTGGACGACAAGCAGTTGCCGTTCATCGAACTCAACGCCGCGTTCTATCCCGAACGCGAGGGCAAGCTGCCGCCGACGTCGAAGCTGGCGCCGGTGCTCGAGGCGCCGGAGGTGCACCGCCGGGGCAGTGGTCCGCTGAGGGTCGCGATCGTCGGGTCGGGCCCCGCGGCGATGTACGCCGCCGACGAGCTGCTCACCCAGCCCGGTGTGCAGGTCAACATGTTCGAGCGGCTGCCGACGCCGTACGGGCTGGTGCGGGCGGGCGTCGCGCCCGACCACCAGAGCACCAAGCGGGTCACCCGGCTGTTCGACTCGGTGACGCAGATTCGCGGCTTCACGTTCTATCTCAACGTCGAGGTGGGCACCCACCTCAGCCACGCCGAGCTGCTGGAGCATCACCACGCCGTCCTCTACGCGGTCGGCGCACCCGACGACCGCCGCCTCGAGATCGAGGGCATGGGAATGGCGGGCACCGCCACCGCGACCGAAGTGGTGGCCTGGTTCAACGGCCACCCCGACTTCGCCGACCTGTCCGTCGAACTCGGGCACCGCCGTGCGGTCATCATCGGCAACGGCAACGTCGCGCTGGACGTAGCGCGCATCCTCACCACCGACCCGGATCAGCTGGCCGCCACCGACATCGCCGATCACGCGCTCGCCGTGCTGCGCACATCGCGGGTCGACGAGGTGGTGATCGCCGCCCGCCGCGGACCGGCGGACTCGGCCTTCACGCTGCCCGAGTTGATCGGGCTGACCGCGACCTGTGACGTGGTGCTCGACGCCGCCGATCACGAACTGGTGCGGCGTGACCTCGGCACCGCCACCGACCCGCTGACCCGCAACAAGCTCGAGATCCTCAGCAAGCTCGGCGACGCGTCCATCCCGGCGACGCGGCCGCGCATCAGGCTGGCCTACCGGCTCACCCCGCGGCGCGTGCTCGGCGACCTGCGTGTCGACGGCGTCGAATTCACCGTCACCGGCACCGACGAGGTCCGGCTGATGAGCGCCGGCCTGGTGCTGACGTCGATCGGCTACCGCGGCAAGGCGATTCGTGACCTGCCGTTCGACGACGCCGTCGCGGTGGTGCCCAACGACGGTGGCCGCGTGGTGGACCCGGAGTCGGGCGATCCGGTGCCGGGCGCCTACGTCGCAGGCTGGATCAAGCGCGGACCGACCGGGTTCATCGGGACCAACAAGTCGTGTGCCGCGCAGACCGTGCACCACCTCGTCGACGACTACAACAGCGGGGCGCTCAGCGAGCCGTCCGCCGCGCCTTCCGCGCTGGCGAAGCTGGTGCGCAGCCGGCGGCCCGACGCGGTCGACGCCGCGGGCT
>NZ_JAUMSQ010000231.1:0-12140 GCF_030519285.1 Mycolicibacterium arseniciresistens | reverse complement strand
CGTAGGAGCAGGCAGACGATCGCGAGTTCTACACCAGGGCTGTGCTAGCCGCCTCACGGCGACCCTGGTGTAGAACTCGGGTCTGACACTCTGTCAGTCCCTGGTTACTCGGCCCAGCGGGCGGCTTCGGCGTCGGCGGCCAGCGCCGAGCGCAGCGGCACCTGCAGACCGTCGTAGATGCCCGGCTTCTGCTCGACGAGCCAGTTGAGGGCGCCGAGCAGCCGGTTGGCGGCGGTGGTGTTGCCGCCGTCGGCGCGGGTGCCGCCCGGCACGTCCGCGCGGGTGACGATCGTCAGCTGCGGGTCGCCGTCGATGATCACGCGGTGATCGCCGACGCCTCCCCGATGAGCATCGTCGGGCTGCGGCCAGTCCGGCGCGCAGGACGGGTGGATGCGGGTGATGTGCTCGATGACGATCCGCCTCCTGCCGCCGGACCACCCGACGACCTTGAGGAAGAAGGCGCCCTGCGTGCCCTTCTCGAAGCGGCCCATCACGGTGTCCACCGACTCGTCGAGGGGTAGCCGCTCGACCTCCTCGGTGATCTCGTCGATCTCGATCCCCAGGCCGCGGCCGATGAGCCGGACGTTGCCGCCCCAGACCATCGTCGGAATGGTCGGCAGCAGCATCATCGGGGTCTCGTCCATCGAACCGCCGAAGCCGCAGGACACCTTCACCGCGAACGGCTGGTTGTAGGTGGAGTAGTCGAAGATCTCCTGGCAGGTGATCGTGTCGATGCGGGTGCACAGGCTCGCGGCCGTCACCGCGAGGGCGTCGTTGCCCCAGCCCGGGTCGACGCCGCTGACCAACAGGGTCGATCCGCCCTCCTCGGCGGCGGCGGTCAGCCGCTGCACCCACTCGGGCGGGGCGGACGCCGGGTCGTAGAGCGAGTACAGCGACGGCGTCACCACGTGCAGGCCGGCACGCAGGCACCGCTCGATGTCCGCGATCGCCTCCTCGGGCCGGATGTCGCCGGAGGCCATGTAGGCGACGGCGTCGCACTCCGCAAGGACACCGTCGACGTCGTCGGTGGCCGCGACCCCGGTGGGCGCGTCGAGCCCGGCGAAGCCGGCGGCGTCGCGGCCGACCTTCTCGGCGGTCGAGGTGATGACGGCGGCGAGCTGGAGGCCCGGAAAAGCGGTGGCCGACCGGATCGCGGTCGAGCCCATGTTGCCGGTTCCCCACACTGCGACGCGAAGCATTGGAACACCCTAGCGGCCCGAACGTGACCATCGTCACACCGGGTCATCTGCGCAGGTCAGGGGTGCGAATTCGGGGTCTGGCAGCGTCCGGCCAACCGCCTGGTTGATTAGCTGGTGGAAATTGCTCGCGCGAGCTTTGCGTTGAAGTTACCGGGCGGTATAGTGACCATTAGTTACTGGTGGGTAACTTAACCGAAGTACCCAACCGCAGGTGGCAATTCTCGTCGAGGAGGACATAGTGAGCCACTACAAGAGCAACGTCCGGGATCAGGTATTCAACCTGTTCGAGGTGCTCGAAGTCGACAAGGCCCTCGGTGAGGGGGTGTACAGCGACCTGGACGCCGACACGGTCAAGGAGATGCTGGGCGAGATCGCCCGACTGGCCGAGGGTCCGATCGCCGCGTCGTTCGAGGACGGCGACCGCAATCCGCCGGTGTTCGATCCCAAGACGCACACCGTGACGTTGCCGGAGTCCTTCAAGAAGTCGGCGCGTGCCGTCATCGACAACGACTGGGACAAGGTCGGTGTCGAAGAGGAACTCGGCGGCATGCCGATGCCCCGCGCGCTGGTGTGGGCGCTGCACGAGCACCTGCTCGGCGCGAACCCGGCGGTGTGGATGTACGGCGGCGGCGCCGGCTTCGCCAGCATCTTCTACAAGCAGGCCACCGACGAGCAGAAGAAGTGGGCGCAGCTCGCCGCAGAGCGCGGCTGGGGCGCCACCATGGTGCTGACCGAGCCCGATGCCGGTTCGGACGTGGGCGCCGGCCGCACCAAGGCCGTCAAGCAGGACGACGGCTCGTGGCACATCGACGGCGTGAAGAGGTTCATCACCTCCGCCGACTCCGACGATCTGTTCGAGAACATCTTCCACCTGGTGCTCGCCCGCCCCGAGGGCGCAGGCCCGGGCACCAAGGGTCTGTCGCTGTTCTTCGTGCCCAAGTTCCTCTTCGATTTCGAGACCGGTGAGCTGGGTGAGCGCAACGGCGCCTTCGTCACCAACGTCGAGCACAAGATGGGCTTGAAGGTCTCGGCCACCTGCGAGCTGACCTTCGGCCAGCACGGTGTGCCCGCCAAGGGCTGGCTGGTCGGCGAGGTGCACAACGGCATCGCGCAGATGTTCGACGTCATCGAGCAGGCCCGCATGATGGTCGGCACCAAGGCCATCGCCACGCTGTCGACCGGCTACCTGAACGCGCTCGAGTACGCCAAGGAGCGGATCCAGGGCGCCGACATGACGCAGATGACCGACAAGACCGCTCCGCGCGTCTCGATCACCCATCACCCCGACGTGCGCCGTTCGCTGATGACCCAGAAGGCCTACGCCGAGGGTCTTCGCGCGCTGTACCTGTACACCGCCACCTACCAGGACGCGCCGGTGGCCCAGGCCGTGCACGGTGTCGACGGCGAGCTGGCGCTGAGGGTCAACGACCTGATGCTGCCGATCGTCAAGGGTGTCGGTTCCGAGCAGGCCTACGCCAAGCTGACCGAGTCGCTGCAGACGTTCGGTGGGTCGGGCTTCCTGCAGGACTACCCGATCGAGCAGTACATCCGCGACGCCAAGATCGACTCGCTCTACGAGGGCACCACCGCCATCCAGGCGCAGGACTTCTTCTTCCGGAAGATCGTCCGCGACAAGGGTGTGGCGCTGGCGCACGTGGCCGGGCAGATGGAGGAGTTCGTCAAGAACGAGTCGGGCAACGGCCGGCTCAAGGCCGAGCGCGCGCTGCTGGCCACCGCTCTGACCGACGTCCAGGCGATGGCGGCCTCGCTGACCGGCTACCTGATGTCGGCGCAGGAGGATCCCAAGGAGCTGTACAAGGTCGGTCTGGGTTCGGTGCGCTTCCTGATGAGCGTCGGCGACCTGGTGATCGGCTGGCTGCTGCAGAAGCAGGCCGCCGTGGCCATCGAGGCTCTCGACGCCGGCGCGACCGGCGACGACAAGGCCTTCTACGAGGGCAAGATCGCGGTCGCATCGTTCTTCGCGAAGAACTTCCTGCCGCTGCTGACCAGCACCCGTCAGGTCGTCGAGAACCTCGACAACGACATCATGGAGCTCGACGAGGCTGCATTCTGATCTGATTCGACCAAGAGGCCCCCGGATCCGTCCGGGGGCCTTTTGCGTGGGGCGGGCGTGAGATCGACGCCGTGCACGAGAAGTGCGGGAAGGGTACTGCGAGAGATCAATCTCGAGAGCCTGCGGGAGGACCGGCGGCAGTCACAGGCGGCGCCGCGGGATGCAGGCGGAAGAAGACATGAGGGCGGGTTCGGGAGGACTCATGGGGGCGTCTCTCTCGCGAGATACACGCCGCCGGCTGTTCACCCCTCGCCGGCTGTTCGGATCAGTCGCTCCCGAACCCGTCGTACGGCTGACTGTACGCCTCTGACACCCCTCGTACCAGAGGGAATACGTCGAACCGAAGTAGGTGGCCCCGTGTTGCCGTCGGGTCGGGGGGTCAGACGGCAACACGGAGCTATCCCCTGTATCGATCGGTTCGCCGGAGGCGTTACAGCCGCGCCGAATTAATTTTCACGAGTCGATATTCGGTGCCTCAGGCCTCGAGAATCGCCGCCACGCCCTGCCCACCGGCGGCGCAGATCGAGATCAGCCCGCGCACCGGCCGGCCGGTCTCCTTCTTCTTCTCCGCCAGCTGCTTGGCCAACTGGGCGACGATCCGCCCGCCGGTGGCCGCGAACGGATGCCCGGCGGCCAGTGACGACCCGTTGACGTTGAGCTTGGTTCTATCGACGCTGCCCAACGCTTTATCCAAGCCGAGGCGCTCCTTGCAGTACTCCTCGGACTCCCACGCCTGCAGGTGCGCCAGCACCACCGACGCGAACGCCTCGTGGATCTCGTAGAAGTCGAAGTCCTGCAGGCTCAGGCCGTTACGTGCGAGCAGCCGCGGCACCGCGTAGGTGGGCGCCATCAGCAGGCCGTCGGCGCCGTTGACGTAGTCCACTGCGGCGGTCTCTCCGTCGACGTAGTACGCCAGCGGCTCGATCGAATGCTGCTGCGCCCAGTCCTCGCTGGCCAGCAGCGCCACCGAGGCGCCGTCGGTCAGCGGCGTGGAGTTGCCCGCGGTCATGGTCGCGTCGCCGAACTTGACTCCGAACACCGGCTTGAGCTTGGCCAGCTTCTCCGCCGACGAGTCCGCCCGCACGTTGTTGTCGCGGTACAGGCCGAGGAACGGGCTGACCAGGTCGTCGAAGAAGCCGCGGTCATAGGCGGCGGCCATGTTGCGGTGGCTCGCGGCGGCCAGTTCGTCCTGCTCGACGCGCTTGATGCCCATCTCCTTGGCGGTGATGGCGGCGTGCTCGCCCATGGACATGCCGGTGCGGGGCTCGCTGTTGACCGGGATCTCGATGCCCACCGACGCGGGCAGCTTGCCGACCAGCTTGAGCCGGTCGACGTTGGACTTGGCGCGGCGCAGGCCGAGCAGGTTCTTGCGCAGGTTGTCGCCGAACGCGATCGGGGCGTCGGAGGTGGTGTCCACCCCGCCCGCCGCGGCCGCCTCGTAGCGGCCCAGCGCGATCCCGTCCGCGGCGGCCAGCGCCGCCTGCAGCCCGGTGCCGCAGGCCTGCTGGATGTCGAACGCCGGGGTGTACGACGACAGCGCGCTGCCCAGCACGCATTCGCGCATCAGGTTGAAGTCGCGGCTGTGCTTGAGCACCGCGCCGCCGATCACGGCGCCGAGCCGCTCGCCCTCGAGGTTGTAGCGCTCGATCAGCCCACCCAGGGCGGCGGTGAACATGTCCTGGTTCGAGGCGTTGGCGTATGCGCCGTCCGACCGTGCGAACGGGATCCGGTTTCCGCCGAGGACGGCGACCCGCCGGCGGGAATTGGTGTCAGCCACGTTTGTCTGCCTCCGTTGTCGGTTATCCAGGGCTATTCGTCAGGGTCCTCTACGGGGCCATAGTACCCACGCTTCTTACTCTGGAGTAAGTTCGTACCCATGCCTTCGGATCTGTATTCCCAAATCGTCCACTCGGCACCCGGCTCGTTCCTCGCCAAGCAGCTCGGCATCCCGCAGCCCGAGACGCTGCGCCGCTACAAGGCCGGCGAACCGCCACTGCCCGGCGCGCTGCTGATCGGCGGCGACGGCCGCGTCGTCGAACCACTGCGCAGCGCACTGGCCGACGACTACGAGGTGGTGTCGAACAACATCGGCGGCCGCTGGGCCGACAACTTCGGCGGCCTGGTCTACGACGCCACCGGCATCACCGAACCCGAGGGCCTCAAGGGGCTCTACGAGTTCTTCACGCCGGTGCTGCGCAACCTCGCGCCGAACGCCCGCCTCGTCGTCGTCGGCACCGACCCCGACGCGGTCTCGACCCCGCACGAGCAGATCGTGCAGCGCGCCCTCGAGGGCTTCACCCGCTCGCTGGGCAAGGAGCTGCGGCGCGGCGCGACGGCGTCGCTGGTGTACCTCTCCCCCGACGCGAAGCCCGCCGCCACCGGCCTGGAGTCGACGATGCGCTTCATCCTGTCCGGCAAGTCGGCCTACGTCGACGGCCAGGTCTACCGGGTGGGCGCCGCCGACTCCGCGCCGCCGTCGGACTGGGACAGGCCGCTCGCCGGCAAGGTCGCGCTCGTCACCGGTGCGGCGCGGGGCATCGGCGCCACGATCGCCGAGGTGTTCGCCCGCGACGGCGCCACGGTCGTCGTCGTCGACATCGAGGGCGCCGCCGACGATCTGGCGAAGGTCCGCGACAAGGTCGACGGCACCGCGCTGACGCTGGACGTGACGGCCCCCGACGCCGTGGACAAGATCGCCGAGCACCTCCGCGAACATCACGGCGGAACCCTCGACATCCTCGTCAACAACGCGGGCATCACCCGCGACAAGTTGCTGGCCAACATGGACGAGGGCCGCTGGGATTCGGTGGTCGCCGTCAATCTGCTTGCGCCGCTTCACCTCACCGAAGGTCTTGCCGACAACGGGGTGCTCGCCGAGGGCGGCCGGGTCATCGGCCTCTCGTCGATGGCCGGCATCGCGGGCAACCGCGGGCAGACCAACTACGCGACCACCAAGGCCGGCATGATCGGGCTGACCGACGCGCTCGCCGAGAAGCTGGCGGACAAGGGCATCACGGTCAACGCGGTGGCGCCCGGATTCATCGAGACGAAGATGACCGAGGCGATCCCGGTGGCCACCCGTGAGGTGGGCCGCCGGCTCAACTCCCTCTACCAGGGCGGCCAGCCCGTCGATGTGGCCGAGACCATCGCGTACTTCGCCAGCCCGGCCTCGAACGCGGTGACCGGCAACACGATCCGGGTCTGCGGCCAGGCAATGCTGGGGGCCTGAGACGTGACGCAACCCTCCGGACTGCGCAACCTGGCGCGTGCCGCCGCAGGCGCCCTGCCGTTCGTGCCGCGGGGCGACACCCTGCCCGACCGCACACTGACCGTCGACGAGCTGAGCATCGACGCCACCAACGTCGCCGACTACGCAGCGGTCACCGGCCTGCGGTTCGGCGACCGGGTGCCGCTGACCTATCCGTTCGCACTCACGTTCCCCACCGTGATGGACCTCGTCACCGGTTTCGACTTCCCTTTCGCCGCAATGGGTTCGGTGCACATCGAGAATCGCATCACCCAGCACCGGCCGATCCTGGTGAGCGACACCGTCGGGGTGTCGGTGCATGCGGAGAACCTGCGGGAACACCGCCGCGGACTGCTGGTGGACATCATCACCGACGTCAAGGTGGGCAACGACCTGGCCTGGCACCAGGTCACCACGTTCCTGCACCAGCAGCGCACCAGCCTGTCCGACGAGCCCAAGCCGCCGCCGCAGAAGCGGCCCAAGCTCGGCCCGCCGAACGCCGTGCTGCGCATCACGCCCGCGCAGATCCGCAAGTACGCCTCGGTCGGCGGTGACCACAACCCGATCCACACCAATGCGGTGGCCGCCAAGCTGTTCGGCTTCCCGAGCGTCATCGCGCACGGGATGTTCACCGCGGCGGCCGTGCTGGCCAACATCGAGGGGCAGCTGCCCGACGCCGTCGAGTACGCGGTGAAATTCGCCAAGCCGGTGATCCTGCCCGCCAGCGCGGGCCTGTACGTCAGCCGCGGCTCCGACGGCGGCTGGCAGCTGGCGCTGCATCACCTCAGCAAGGGCGACCCGCATCTGACGGGCACGATCACGGCGCTGAAGTAGGCCCGCGTCAGGTGTGCGCGTCGGCCACCGACGGGGCGTCCTCGTGGGCCGGAGTGCCCTTCAGGCCGCGCCAGAACAGGTTGATCATCAGCTCGGCGGCCTCATGGACGTCGGCGTCCCCGGTGCTGACCCGGGCGGCCACCGCCTCGCCCGCGCCCACGAGCGCGACGGCCATCATGTCGAAGTCGGTGTCCGGCTCGGGGTGCCGGGTGCCCGACCGCAGCAGCCTGCCGACCAGGTCGACGATCCGGTCGCGGCCCTCGCGCACGGTGTGGGCGAACGCCTGCGAGCTGGTGGCCTGCGTGTAGAGCACCATCCACGATGCCCGGTTGGCATCGATGTAGCTCAGGAACGACACCACCGCGTTGCGCAGCAGGTCCTTCGGGCTCTGCGAGAAATCGATCTTGCTGCGCACCTCGTCGACGAACCGGGTGAGCTCACGGGTCAGGCACGCGCCGAAGAGCTCTTCCTTCGATCCGTAGTACAGGTAGAGCATCGGCTTGGAGATCTGCGCCTCCGCCGCGATCGCGTCCATGGACGTCTCGTGATAGCCGTTCACCGAGAACATCTGTACGGCGGCGTCGAGCATCTGCTGCTCCCGGACCGCCCGGGGCAACCGCTTCGTTCCGCCTGCCATGACCTCAGGGTAAGCAATGGGTGACCGGACGGCGTCCGCGGCGCGGTGGTTGAGCGAGAATCACAGCATGGCGCTGCCCGACGTGTTCCGCGGTGTCGAGGCCGACGTGCCGCGGGCGCTGGCCGACCGGCTACGCGAGATCGAACTCGTCGACCACCACGTGCACGGCGCATTCGCGGTGCCCGTCGACCGGCCGGACTTCGAGGCGTCGCTCAACGAGGGCTCCCCCGACCCGGTGCCGGAGTTCATGACGCAATTCGACTCACCACCCGGCCTCGCGGTGCGCCGATGGTGCGCGCCGCTGCTCGGCCTGGCGCCGCTGGCGGGCGCAGACGAGTACTGGGAGCGGCGCAGCGCGTTCAGCGCCGAGGAACTCGCCACCCTGATGCTGCCCGCCGCGAGGGTGGCGCGGTGGATCGTCGACCCCGGCTTCAAGGGCGACCGGATCACCACACCGGACGGGCTCGCCGCCCTCAGCGGCAGGCCGGCGTCGCAGGTGGTGCGGTTGGAGACGCTCGCCGAGGACCTGCTGGCCGGCGGCGCCACACCCGAACGATTCCCCGACGCGCTGCGGGCGGGCCTGGCGACGGCCGCCGAGACGGATGGCGTCGTCGGCGCCAAGACGATTGCGGCCTACCGCACCGGCTTCGACATCGACTGGACACGGCCGGCCGATACCGACGTCGTGGCCGCCGCCCGCGAACTGGCCGCCCGGCCGGCGCCGCTGCGGCTCGACAGCCCGGTGCTGACGGCGTTCGTGGTGCACGAGGCGGCCGCACACGGCCTACCGCTGCAGGTGCATGTCGGATTCGGCGACCGCGACCTCGACCTGCACCGGACCGACCCGCTGCTGATGCTGCCGCTGCTGCGCACGATGGCGCCGGTGCCCGTGCTGCTGCTGCACTGCTACCCGTTCCACCGCCAGGCCGGCTACCTCGCCCAGGCCTTCGACCACGTCCACTTCGACGTCGGCCTCGGCATCAACTTCCTCGGCGTGCGTTCGACGGCGCTGGTGGCCGAGGCACTGGAGACGGCGCCGTTCGCCAAACAGCTGTACAGCTCGGACGCCTTCGGCCCGCCCGAACTGCACGTGCTGGGCTCGGTGCTGTGGCGGCGCGCGATGGGCCGGGTGCTGGGTGACTGGGTGCGCTCCGCCGACTGCGGTGTGGACGACGCGGTGCGCATCGTCGACATGATCGGCGTCGACAACGCCACGCGCGTCTACGGCCTGTAGCTCAGCAGCGCGGGTTGGGGCCCTTCGCCGCGGCCATCCGCAGCACCGACGCGTCGACAGCGGCGGGGGTCAGCTCGCCCGCGGCCAGCGCCTTCTCCAGCCGGTCGAGCACCGCGGGAACCTCGCCGGTGCTCACCCACAGTGCGGTGTCGGCGCCGGCCTGCAGGCTGCGCAGCACCGCCTCGGCCACCCCGAACCGGTCGGTGATCGCCTGCATCGACGAAAGGTCGTCGGTGAACACCGGGCCACCGAACGGCGGGCCGCCGTACTCGCCCGAACGCAGCAGCGCGTAGGCCGCCGGGCTGAGGCTGGCGGGGTCGCTGCCGGTCAGCCCGGGCACCTGCATGTGGCCGACCATCACGGCGACCGGCGCCTGGGTGGTCAGCGTCCGGTACGGCACCAGGTCGTTGGCCTGCAGATCGGCCAGCGACGGCGTGGTGACGCTGCCGGTGTGCGAGTCACCCGAGCCGTGCCCGTGGCCAGGGAAGTGCTTGAGCACCGGCAGCACGCCCGCGTCGCGCAGCCCGCGGGCGTAGGCGCCGGCGTAGTCGGTGACGGTGATCGGGTCGGCGCCGAATGAGCGGTCGCCGATCACGGTGTTGTCGGCGTCCTCGGTGACGTCGACCACCGGCGCGAAGTCGATGGTGATGCCCAGCCCACGCATCTTGCGGCCGCGGTCGAGCGCGATGCCGTACACCTGCTCGGGCGACTGGCCGGCCGCCAGCTCGCGCGGCGACGGCTGGCTGCCGATCAGCCCGGCGAGCCGCGACACACGGCCGCCCTCCTCGTCGACGCTGACCGCCAGCGGAAGCGGGCCCGCCGCGCCGGAGATGTCACGCAGCTGATCGCCCATGATCGACAGGTCGGTCCAACTGCCGATCATGATCCCGCCGACGTGGTGGGCATCCACGACCGCCCGGGCGTCGGCGGCGCCGGTCACCCCGACCATCAGCAGCTGAGCCAACTTGTCGCGGGTCGACATGCCGGCCAGCACGTCGCCACATGCCGGTGCCGCGGGCGCGGCGGGCATTGGCCCCTTGAGCGGCACGTTCGGCGCCGCCTGCGGGACGACGCTGTTGACGGGGCTCGGTTGCGGCGTCGAGACGGGCTGCTCGCCGGCCGGCGCACAGGCCAGCAGCAGCCCGGCCATCGCCGCCAGCGCGCTCACGCGGGACAAGACCATAGGGCTCGACACTAGTGGCACGTGAACGCGTAATCGATCCCGTGGTCGTCGAGGCCCACCCAGACCGTGCAGCGGCCGCCGCGCCAGAAGACCCGTTCCCCGTCCGTCACCTCCCATATTCTTGCGGTGTCCACGATCGGGAGTGAGGTGCCATGACCGCCGAAGCGCAGGATTCGGCCGCGCGCGTCATGGTGATCGCCTTCGACGGGACACTCAACGCCCGCCGCGCGGTGCGCTACGCCGGCCGGTTCCTCTCGGCCGAACGGGCCGTGGTGCTGACGGTGTGGTCGCCGGTGCTGCGCGGGCCCGACCCGGTGTCGGTGGACCTCGACGGCCCGCCCGACCCCGACGATCCGGACGACGTCGACATCGCGTGGGCCGACGCGCAGCGCACCAACGACGACGGGGTGGAACTCGCCACGGCGGTCGGCCTGCCCGCCGAACCGATGTGCCTGGCGATGGCGGGCACCGTGTGGAACACGATCATCGACGCCGCCGACTCCCTGGACGCCGACCTGATCGTCACCGGCACCCGCGGCACCACCGGGGTGCGGTCCCTGCTGCAGTCCAGCGTCGCCGACCGCGTGCTGCGGCACGGCCACCGGCCGGTGCTCATCGTGCCGCCGGGGCGCTGACCTGCCCGTGCTACGTTGGCGGCATGGACAGGTTCATCGTGCCTTCCGCGGCCAGTATCGTCGTCGGCCTGCTGTTGGGTGCGGCGGCCGTGTTCGGCGTGACACTGATGGTGCAGCAGGACAACAGGCCTCCGCTGCAGGCGGGCGATCCGGCGTCATCGGTGCTCAACCGGGTCGAGTACGGCGACAGAAGCTAGCCCCCGGGTGGCCCGGGAGGATGGGCCGCCCACACCACCCGAGCGGTTCGAGCCGTTGTCACGGCGCTGGTTGTGGGTGGCCGCCGCGGCGGCGCTGATCCTGACGTTCGCCCAGTCGCCCGGCCAGATATCGCCGGACACCAAGCTCGATCTCACCGCGAACCCGCTGCGCTTCCTGGCCCGTGCGGCCAACCTGTGGAACAGCGACCTGCCGTTCGGCCAGGCGCAGAACCAGGCATACGGCTACCTCTTCCCGCACGGCGCGTTCTTCCTCGCCGGCGACGTCGTCGGCCTGCCCGGCTGGGTCACCCAGCGGCTGTGGTGGGCGCTGCTGCTCGTGGTCGGCTTCTGGGGCGTGCTGCGGGTCGCCGAGGCGCTGGGCATCGGCACGCCGACGTCGCGCATCGTCGGCGCCGTCGCATTCGTGCTGTCACCGCGCGCGCTGACCACGCTCGGCGCACTGTCGTCGGAGACGCTGCCGATGATGTTGGCGCCGTGGGTGCTGCTCCCGGTGATCCTGGCGTTGCGCGGGTCCGGGCCGGTCCGGCTGCTCGCGGCGCGTTCGGCGGTGGCCGTGGCGCTGATGGGCGCGGTCAATGCGGTCGCGACGCTGACCGGGTGCCTTGCCGCGCTCATCTGGTGGGCGTGTCACCGGCCGAACCGGCGATGGTGGCGGTTCACGGCGTGGTGGTTCGGCTGTGCGGCGCTCGCGGTCGCGTGGTGGGTGGTGCCGCTGCTGCTGCTCGGTCGCATCAGCCCGCCCTTCCTCGACTTCATCGAGTCGTCGGGCGTCACCACGCAGTGGATGTCGCTGACCGAGATGCTGCGCGGCACCGGCAGCTGGACGCCGTTCGTCGCGCCCGGCGCCACCGCGGGCAGCTCCCTGGTGACCGGGTCGGT
>NZ_JAUMSQ010000230.1:0-3141 GCF_030519285.1 Mycolicibacterium arseniciresistens | reverse complement strand
CACCACGCAGTGGATGTCGCTGACCGAGATGCTGCGCGGCACCGGCAGCTGGACGCCGTTCGTCGCGCCCGGCGCCACCGCGGGCAGCTCCCTGGTGACCGGGTCGGTCGCGGTGCTGGCGACGACGCTGGTGGCCGCGGCGGGTCTCGCCGGCCTGGCGACGCGGTCGATGCCCGCGCGCGGCCGGCTGATCACCGTGCTGCTCACCGGGGTGGTGCTGCTGGCCGCCGGTTACTCCGGCGGCTTGGGTTCCCCTGTGGCACAGGCTGTCCAGGCGTTCCTCGACGCCGACGGGACACCGCTGCGGAACCTGCAGAAGCTCGACCCGCTGCTGCGGGTGCCGCTGGCGCTCGGGCTGATCCACCTGCTTGGCCGCATCCCGCTGCCGGGCAGCGCGCCACGGCCGGTGGTGCGCGAGGCCTTCAGCCATCCCGAGCGCGACAGGCGGGTGGCGGTGGGCATCGTCGTGCTGGTGGCGCTGGCGGCGGGGACGTCGCTGGCGTGGACGGGCCGGCTGGCGCCGCCGGGCGCGTTCGACGGGATCCCGCCGTACTGGCAGCAGACCGCCGACTGGCTCGACGAACACAACGCCGGCACCCCCACCGCAGGGCGGGTGCTGGTGGCCCCCGGCGCCCCGTTCGCCACCCAGGTGTGGGGCAGCAGCCACGACGAGCCGTTGCAGGTGCTCGGGAACAGTCCGTGGGGTGTGCGTGACTCGATCCCGCTGACACCGCCGCAGACCATCCGCGCGCTGGACTCCGTGCAACGGCTGTTCGCCGCCGGGCGACCATCCGCGGGGCTGGCAGATACCCTTGCCCGACAAGGCATTTCCTATGTCGTGATCCGCAACGATCTGGATCCGGAGACGTCGCGCTCGGCCCGGCCGGTGCTGGTGCACCGCGCCGTCGACGGTTCCCCCGGCCTGACCAGGGTGGCGCAGTTCGGCGACCCCGTCGGCCCGGGCACCCTCGACGGCTTCGTCACCGACAGCGGTCTGCGCCCGCCCTATCCGGCGGTCGAGATCTACCGGGTGGACGCCGGAGCGGGCGCGCCCAACCCCGCGGCGCCGTACCTCGTCGACACCGACGCGATGGCGCGGGTGGACGGTGCACCCGAGGCGCTGTTGCGGCTCGACGAACGCCGCCGCCTGCTCGGCCGGCCGCCGCTGGGGCCGATGCTGCTGACCGCCGACGCCGAGCGCGCGGGGCTGCCCGCCCCGCTGGTCACCGTCACCGACACGCCCGTCGCGCGCGAGATCGACTACGGCAGGGTCGACGACCACGCCTCGACGATCCGCGCACCGGGCGACACCCGGCACACGTTCAACCGCGTCCCCGACTATCCCGTCGACGGCGCAGACCCGGTGTACGCCCGGTGGACCGGCGGGCGGATCACCGTGTCGAGTTCGGCGGCCGACTCGACCGCGCTGCCCAACGTCGCACCGGCCACCGGACCCGCATCGGCCGTCGACTCCGACACCTCGACCAGCTGGGTGTCGAATGCGCTGCAGGCCGCCATCGGGCAGTGGCTGCAGATCGACTTCGACCGCCCCGTCACCAACGCGACGCTGACCATCACCCCCAGCGCCACCGCCGTAGGCGCCCAGGTGCGACGGCTCGAGGTGTCCACGATCAACGGCACCAGCTCGGTGCGCTTCGAGGAGGCCGGCGAGCCGCTGACGGTCGCGCTGCCCTACGGCGAGACGCCGTGGGTGCGGATCACCGCGGCCGCCACCGACGACGGGTCGGCGGGTGTGCAGTTCGGCCTCACCGACCTGTCGGTCACCCAGTACGACGCGAACGGTTTCGCGACGCCGATCACGGTGCGCCACACCGTCGACGTGCCGGGCCCACCGGCCGGATCGGCGGTCGCGCAGTGGGATCTGGGCTCCGAGCTGCTGGGCCGGCCGGGCTGTGTCGACTCCCCGGATGGGGTGCGGTGCGCGGCGACGATGGCGCTGGCGCCCGAGGAGCCGGTGAACCTCAGCCGCACGCTGACGGTCCCGCAGGCCGTCGCGGTGACCCCGACGGTGTGGCTGCGCGCCCGGCAGGGCCCGAAGCTGGCCGATCTGGTCGCTGCGCCGGGCGCCGCAAGGACCACCGGCGACGCCGACCTCATCGACGTGCAGGGATCGGCGTTCGCCGCGACCGACGGCGATCCCAGGACGGCGTGGATCGCTCCGCAACGCGTGGTGCAGCAACGCAACCCGCCCACCATCACCGTGCGCCTGCCGTCCACGATCGACGTTGCGGCGCTGCGCATCACGCCGAGTGCGGTGGAACCGCCGGCGCGGCCCACGATGGTCGCGGTCAACCTCGGCGACGGACCACAGGTGCGCCGGTTGTCCGGTGAGGACGAGACCCAGACCATCGACCTGCACCCGCACCGCACCGACACGGTGACCGTGTCACTGCTGGACTGGAACGACGTGATCGACCGCACCGCACTGGGATTCGATCAGCTCAAGCCGCCGGGCATCGCCGAGGTCGAGGTGCTCGACCGCCGCGGAATGCCGCTCGGCACGCCCGACGCGTCCGCTGACAGGTCGCGCACGGTCACCCTGCCCTGCGGCCGAGGACCGATCATCGGCGTGGCCGGGGAGTTCGTGCCGACGACCGTCCGCACCACCGTCGGGGCGCTGCTCGACGGCGAGCCGATCGCCGCGCAGCCGTGCCGCACCGACCCCATCGCGCTGCCCGCGGGCCAGCAGGAGCTGGTGATCAGCCCCGGCCCGACGTTCGTGGTGGACGGCGTGCAGTTGGCCGGCCCGCGTGCCGACGAGATACAGCCTGCGGCAACAACTCCCGTCCAGACCGGGAAATGGAGCGCCGACCGGCGAGAGGTCGAAGCGCCCGACGCCGCGACCTCGCGGGTGCTCGTGGTGCCGGAGAGCGTCAACCCCGGCTGGCACGCCCGCACCGCCTCCGGGGAGGAACTGGAGCCGGTGACCGTCAACGGCTGGCAGCAGGGCTGGGTTGTCCCCGCAGGCACTTCCGGAACGGTGACACTGGCCTTCGCGTCCAACGCGCTGTACCGCACCGGCCTTATCGCCGGGCTGTGCCTGCTGCCGGTGCTGGCGCTGCTGGCCTGGCTGCCCGCGCGACGCCGCCCCCGCCCGGACGACCCGGCACTGCCCTGGCG
>NZ_JAUMSQ010000023.1:0-42478 GCF_030519285.1 Mycolicibacterium arseniciresistens | reverse complement strand
GGGGGCCCCCCCGCGACCGGCACCCCGTCACGCCCGCGGCCGCCGATGAGCCCGACGACGAGGCAGCCGACGAGCCGAGCGGTAGCCACACCGACGGCGGCCTGACGGTCGCCGACCTCATCGCCAAGATGGCCGGAGAGGGCACCGGCGGACGCCGCGCGCGGCGCCACCTCGCCGAGCCCGAGGCCGAACCCGAGGCGCCGCCCGCACCGCCGACCGAGATCATCGACGTGGTCCCGCCGGCCGAGCCGCCCGCACCGCCCACCGAGATCATCGACGCCGTCCCGGCCGAACCCTACGAGCAGTACGAGGACTACGAGTCCTACCAGCCCTACGGTGGCTACGAGGCCGTGGCCGCCGACGGATCGTCGGATCCGGACCGGCAGGACACCGAGATCATCCCCTCCGTACCGTCCGCGTACGACGACGACATCCCCGACCTCAGGTCGTCGCGGGTGCCGCCGTCGCGGATCGGCCGGCCTTCGGTGGGCGCGCAGGGTGACGAACCGCACCGCCGCAGACGGGTGATGCTGGCCGGCCGGACCGCCGCCGCGCTGCTGGCGGCCTTCGCGCTGGTGCTGACCGGCGGCGCGTGGCAGTGGCAGTCGTCGAAGAACAACAGCATGAACAAGGTGTCGGCGCTGGACCGGGATTCGCGCGACATCATCGACGCCAACGCGCAGTACGGCGACGAGAACTTCCTGATCGTCGGCGTGGACAGCCGGATCGGCCAGAACAGCGACATGGGCGCCGGCGACACCGAGGACGCGGCGGGTGCGCGCTCGGACACCGTGATGCTGGTCAACATCCCGGCCAACCGGGAGCGGGTCGTCGCGGTGTCGTTCCCGCGCGATCTGTCCATCGAGCCGATGGAGTGCGAGCCGTGGAATCCCGAGACCGGCGCCTACGGACCGATCACCGATGAGAACTCGCCGATGTACGGGCTCGAGGAGGCGTGGACCGAGACCAAGCTGAACTCCGCGTACGCCGTCGGCGGGCCGAAGTGCCTGGTCAAGGTGGTCCAGAAGCTGTCCGGGCTGTCGGTCAACCGGTTCATGGCCGTCGACTTCGCCGGCTTCGCCAAGATGGTCGACGCGATCGGCGGCGTCGAGGTCTGCAGCACCACCCCGATCGAGGACTACGAGCTGGGCACGGTGCTGCCGAACGCGGGCCGCCAGATGATCGACGGGCACACCGCGCTGAACTACGTGCGCGCCCGCCAGGTCACCACCGAGATCAACGGCGACTACGGCCGCATCAAGCGCCAGCAGCTGTTCCTGTCGTCGCTGCTGCGGTCGCTCATCAGCAAGGAGGTGTTCTTCTCGCTGAACAAGCTCAACGACGTGGTGAACAAGTTCATCGACGACACCTACGTCGACAACATCGGCACCCGCGAACTGGTCGATCTCGGCCAGTCGATCCAGGGGGTTTCCGCCGGCCGGATCAGTTTCGTCACCGTGCCCACGGTCGGCTATGCCGACGACTACGGCAACGAGGTGCCGCGCGAGGACGACATGAACGCGCTGTTCGACGCGATCATCAACGACAACCCGCTGCCCGGGGAGAAGAACGCCGACAACACCCCGGTGCCCGGAACTCCGGAGTCGGCCACCCTGACCCCCGAGTCGACCACTGCGGCGCCCGAGCCGGCACCGGCGACCGACCCCGGCCGGCTGGTCAACGCCGTCACCACAGACCCGGCGCAGGTCACCGTCCAGGTGTCGAACTCGACCGGTCAGACCGGCCTGGGCGCCACCGCGGCCGACGAGTTGCAGGCGCACGGGTTCAACGTCACCACCCCCGACGACTACCCGGACTCCTTGTCCTCGACGACGGTGTTCTTCGCGCCGGGCAACGAGCAGGCCGCGGCCACCGTCGCATCGTCGTTCGCCAACGCCACCGTCGAACAGGTCACCGGTCTCGGGGACACCGTGCAGGTGGTGCTCGGCTCGGACTTCAACACCGTGAACGCGCCGACACCGAGCGGGTCGCCCGTGCAGGTTCAGGTGGTGCGGGGCACGAGCACCGCCACGTCGCACCTGCCCGAGGACCTCGCCGTCACCAACGCCGCCGATACCACCTGCGAATAGCGGCTACGCGAATCGGACGCCGGCGACGTCCGGGCGGTTGTCATTCACCTGTCGTTCACTGTCGGCGTCGTGACGTGTGACCTGCTCAACCTCTAGGCTTGGCCCATGCGAACCGCGTACCACGAACAGTTGGACTCCCTGACGAGCCAGCTCGGCGAAATGTGCGGCCTGGCGGGTAGCGCGATGGAACGCGCCACCCAGGCGCTGCTGCAGGCCGATCTGGTGCTCGCCGAACAGGTGATCAGCGACCACGAGCAGATCTCCGCCCTGAGCGTCCGCGCCGAGGAGTCCGCGTTCGTGCTGCTGGCGCTGCAGGCCCCGGTGGCCGGTGATCTGCGTTCGGTGGTCAGCTCGATCCAGATCGTCGCCGACGTCGACCGGATGGGGGCTCTCGCCCTGCACGTCGCCAAGATCGCCCGCCGACGCCACCCGCAGCATGTGCTGCCCGAGGAGGTCAACGGCTACTTCGCCGAGATGGGCCGCGTCGCAGTCGAACTCGGCAACGCGGCGCAGGAGGTGCTGATCACCCGGGATCCGGAGAAGGCCGCCCGCATCCAGGAGGAAGACGATGCGATGGACGACCTGCACCGGCATCTGTTCACGGTGCTGATGGACCGCGAGTGGAAGCACGGCGTGACGGCCGCTGTCGACGTGACCCTGCTCAGCCGGTTCTACGAGCGCTTCGCCGACCACGCCGTCGAGGTGGCGCGCCGGGTCATCTTCCAGGTCACGGGCACGTATCCGACCGAGGAGCAGATCCCCACTCCGCGCTGACGGCCGCTGAGCCGTCGGGCACCCGCGTCGTGCTGACCCCCGACCCGGCGGCGATTCAGGCCGAGATCGAGGGCGCCAAGCGGTAGCCGGCACCACGGATGGTGCGGATGAACTCGCCGTGTTCGGGATCGTGACCGAGCTTCTCGCGCAGTCGTCGTACGTGCACGGCGACGGTGTTGGTGTCGGCGGGATGGCCCCAGACAGCGCGGCTGATCTCGTCGCTGCTGGCCACTCGTCCGCGGCGTTCGATGAGGTACACCAAGAGCTCGAGTTCGCGCTGAGTCAACTGGACGTCGCGCCCGCGGACGCGGGTCTCGTAGCCGTCCCGGTCCACCTCGATCGGGCCGGCGATGTAGACCTGCTGATCCCGCCGGGGTTCGTGGAATCCGTTGAACGCGAACGGTGCGATCGTGTTGATGTCGTACGGACGGACGATGAGCGCTGAGGCGCCCGCGGACAGCGCCTGACGCGTGAGCTCGTCGGCGCTGGGCGCGCCGACCAGGATAGGCAGGGTCCACCTGTTTCGCACCGCCGAGGTGATCCGGGCGGCATCGACGGTGCTGGTCCGCGCCGCCAGCACCAGCACGTTGGGCTGTTCGACGCCGATGGCCAGCAGCGCTTCGGCGCCGTCGTCGCACCAGGTGGTCTCGATGCCGATCCTCGCCGCATCGTCCATCAGGTGCGCGGCGACGTCCGCGTCGGTGTCGACCAGCATCAGCGTCCCGCGGGTGGGCGGGACCGCGGCGCGATGCCGCCCCAAGCCCCCCTCGGTGCGCCGCACCTCAATCGTCACCCGTCACCGCCTCGCCCGTCACTCTGTCGCCCCCTGGCGCGACGTGCATGCAGCGACCGTCAGCCGAAGCGGCCCGAGATGTAGTCCTCTGTCGCCTTCTGGGTCGGGTTGGAGAAGATCTTCTCCGTGTCGTCGACCTCGACCAGCTGGCCGGGCTTGCCGGTGGCCTCGAGGTTGAAGAATGCGGTCTGGTCGCTGACCCGGGCGGCCTGCTGCATGTTGTGGGTCACGATCACGATCGTGTAGTCCTGCTTGAGCTCTGCGATCAGATCCTCGATCGCCAGCGTCGAGATCGGGTCGAGCGCCGAACACGGCTCGTCCATCAACAGAACGTCGGGCTGCACCGCGATGGCGCGGGCGATGCACAGCCGTTGCTGCTGGCCACCGGACAACCCGCCACCCGGCTTGTCCAGCCGGTCCTTGACCTCGTTCCACAGGTTCGCGCCCTTGAGCGAACGCTCGGCCACCTCTTCGAGCGCCTTCTTGTTGCGCGTTCCCTGCAGCTTGAGGCCGGCCACCACGTTGTCGCGAATCGACATGGTGGGGAACGGGTTCGGTCGCTGGAACACCATGCCGATGGTCTTGCGGACGCTCACCGGGTCGATACCCGAGGCGTAGATGTCCTCGCCGTCGAGCAGCACCGAGCCCTCGACGCGGGCGCCGGGGATCACCTCGTGCATCCGGTTCAGGGTGCGCAGCACGGTCGACTTGCCGCAGCCGGACGGCCCGATGAAGGCCGTGACGCTACGCGGCAGCACCGCGAGACCCACGTTGGACACGGCATGGAAGCTGCCGTAGTAGATGTTGAGATCCTTGAGATCCAGGCGCTTGGCCATGAGGCTCCTAAACTCGGTTCCGCGTGAGATATCGGTTGATGAAGGCAGCGCCGAGGTACAGGGCCGCGATGATGAGGATCAGGGTCAGGGCAGCACCCCAGACCCGCAGCGCGCCTGCCGCTTCCGGGTTGATCAGTTCGGTGTAGATCAACAGGGGGAGCGACGCCATGTTGCCCTCGAAGGCATCCATGTTGATCGACCGGCTGTAGCCGACGAGCACCAGCACCGGAGCCGTCTCACCCATGACCCTGGCCAGAGCGAGCAGGATGCCGCTGATCATGCCCGGCAGCGCCGTGGGCACCACGACGCGCATGATGGTCTTCCACTTGGGAATTCCCAACGCGTAGGACGCTTCTCGCAATTCGTCGGGGACGAGCTTGAGCATCTCCTCGGTGTTCCGAACCACCACGGGCAGCATCAGCAGCACCAGGGCCAGCGAAACGGCGAAGGCACTCTGCTCGAAGCCCAGCGTCGCGATCCACAGCGCGAAGATGAACAGCGCGGCCACGATCGACGGCACACCGGCGAGGATGTCGACCATGAAGGTGGTGACCTTGGCGAACCGGCCTCGGCCGTATTCCACCAGGTAGACCGCGGCCATCACACCCAGCGGCACCGAGAGCACCGCGGCGATGGCCGCCTGGATCAACGTGCCGTAGATCGCGTGATACACACCGCCGGCGAACTCCTCCGGCAGAACGCCCGCCAGGGAATTGGTCCACCACGTCGACAGGGTCATCGCACGGACACCCTTGGCCAGCACGGTGTAGAGCAGCCACACCAACGGGACCATCGCGATCACGAACGACGCGGTGAACAGCGTCGTCGCGATGCCGTTCTTCAGCTTGCGACTGGGGCTGACCGGGTGGAAGGTCGGGGCCTTCACCGGCTGGTCGAGCGTTGACGTCGTTGCGGTCATCCTCCGCTAACCCTTCCGCCGGCCGCTGCCCGGGCCAGCGCATTGACCACGAAGGTCAGCGCGAAGAGCACGAAGCCGGCGGCGATGTAAGCACCCGTGGGCAGCGGCGCACTGAATTCCGCTGCTGCCGAGGCGATCTTGGACGCAAATGTGTAGCCGCCGTCGAACAGCGACCAGTGGCCGGCCTGCGCAGCGGTGCGCAGGATGATCAGGATCGCGATCGTCTCGCCGAGCGCGCGGCCCAATCCCAGCATCGACGCCGCGATCATGCCGCTACGGCCGTAGGGGAACACGGTCATCCGGATGACTTCCCACTTCGTGGCGCCGAGTGCCTGTGCAGCCTCGACATGGCCACGCGGGGTGAGTGCGAAGACCTCGCGGGTGACCGAGGTGATGATCGGCAGGATCATCACCGCCAGCACGATTCCCGCCGTGAAAATCGTTCCGCCGCCCGCCAGCGACACGTTGCCCTGGGAGAACAGGAAGAACCAGCCGAGGCTGTCGTTGAGGAAGGTCGCCACCGGGCTCAGCCACGGTGCGAGCACGAAGATGCCCCACAGACCGAAGACGATGGACGGCACGGCCGCCAGCAGATCGACCAGCATCCCGAACGGTTTCGCCAGCCGCTTGGGCGCGTAGTTCGTCAGGAACGCCGCGATCCCGATCGCGATGGGCACGGCGATGATCAGGGCGAACACCGAGCTGAGCACGGTCACCATGAAGAGGTCGCGGATACCGAAGCGCAGGTTGCTCGAGTCGCTGGTGAGGAACTCGGTGCTGGTGAGGAAGTTCGCCTGATTGGCCTGCAGTGAGGGGATCGCCTTGATGATCAGGAAGAGCGCCATCAGCGCGATCGCACCGATGATGGTGGCGCCTGCCGCGATCGCGATGGACTTGAAGACGGTGTCGCCCCAACGTCCTTCGCCCTGCCTCAAGGCCGATCCCTTCCGGTTCTTCGTTGGCTTCTCGGGCGTGTGCCCGCCCTGCTGTGGGCTCGTCGTCGCCGACGAGCCCACAGCGGTCGAGTCTGGTGTGACAGCCATTTGTTGTGGCTACTACGCCGTCGCGTTGATGGCGTCGACAGCCTCGGTCAGCCGTGTCTTGAAGGCCTCGGGAACCGGGATGTAGCCGTTGTCCTCGAGACCCTTCTGCCCGTTGCCCAGTGCCGAGTTCAGGAACGCCTTCACCGCGGTGGCCACCTCGGCGTCCGGGTACTTCGAGCACACGATCTCATAGGCCGCGAGCATGATCGGGTAGGACCCGGCCTCGGTGGGCTTGTAGAACGACGCGGTGTCGAGGACCAGGTCGTTCCCGTCGCCCTTGAACTTGACGCCGTCGATGGCCTTGCCGGCCGTCTCCGTGCTCAGCTCCACCGGCTCGGGGCCGGCCGACGTGATGATCTTGGCTATCGAGAGGTTCTGCGACTTGGCGAACGACCACTCGTTGTAGGTGATCGAGCCCGGCGTGCTCTTGATGGCCGCCGAGGTGCCCTCGTTGCCCTTGGCGCCCTCGCCGACACCGCCGGCGAAGGACTTGCCCGCACCCTTGCCCCAGGAGCCGTCCGATGCCGCATCCAGGTACTTCTGGAAGTTGTCGGTCGTGCCGGACTCGTCGCTGCGGAAGATCACGTTGATCGGATCGCCCGGAAGGGTGGCGCCCGAGTTCAGCGCCGCGATCTCCGGTGCGTTCCAGGTCTTCACCGCGCCGTTGAAGATCTTGCCCAACGTCGGTCCGTCCAGCACCAGCCCGTCGACGCCGGGGACGTTGTAGGTCACGGCGATGGGTCCGAAGACGGCGGGGAGATTCCACGCTTCACTGCCACCGCAGCGTTCCTTGGCCTTCTCGACCTCGCCCTTGTCCGCACTGAGCGGAGAGTCGGAACCGCCGAAGTCGGTCTGGCCGCCGAGGAACTCCGACACGCCGGCACCCGATCCGCTCGAGGTGTAGTTCAGCGTGAAGCCGGGGCAGTCCGTCTCGTAGGCGTTGATGAACCGCGTCATCGCGTTGGCCTGCGCGCTCGAGCCGCTCGCCTTCAGTGCTTCCTTGCCGCCGCACTCACCGGCGGCCTGCGAACCGGATTCACCGGATCCCGATCCCGAAGAGGTGTTGTTGTCGCTGCCACACGCCGACAGCAGCAGGGCACCGGCGGCCAGCAGGCCGAGCGCAGCACCAGAACGATTCGCCTTCACGAAGCTCCTTCTAGAGTTCACGGGTGGACGCTGGCCGTCGCCGGCGCGTCAAGCAGACCCATTGCTGCTCGGCTGTGAACCTAAAGGGACGCCATGAATGAATTACCTACGCATGGTGAACGGAAAATGAACCACACCGGCGACGTCCGCCACTTTTCACACCTCGTTGACAGGATCGAACGCCCCGACGGTTTCCGGCCATGATCAGTCGGGTCGGCGCAGCCTGGTGGCGAGTGCGTCCACCCGGGCAGCGATGTCGTCGCGCACGAGTCGCATCCGTTCGATGCCGTCGATGCCCCGCTCGGACGGCTCGTCGGTGTCCCAGTTCTCGAACCGCGTCCCCGGCACGGGGTCGACCTCGGCTTCCCGACCGAGCGTGACGACCAGATCGACCTTCTTGACGAGATCCGCGTCCAGCGCCTTCGGCGTCTGATCGGTGATGTCGACGCCGACCTCCGCGAGCACCTCTGCGGACAGCGCGTTGATCTCACCGCCCGGCCTGGTGCCCGCTGAATACACGTCGACGGACTCCGCTGCGACCTTGCGCATGAGCCCCGCGGCCATCTGCGACTTGCCGCCGTTCTTCACGCACACGAACAGCACCGCCGGCTTGGCGCGGTCAGCCATGTGGCACACCCTTCTTCACGACGTCTGCTGCATCCCCAGCGATTGGTGGCGAGAACCGGCGCCGCAACGCCAGTGAGACGTACACCAGGGCGACGAGCACCGGGACCTCGATGAGCGGACCGACGACGCCGGCGAGGGCCTGCCCGGAGGTCGCTCCGTAGGTGGCGATCGCCACGGCGATGGCGAGTTCGAAGTTGTTGCCGGCCGCGGTGAAAGCCAGGGTGGTGGTTCGCGCGTAGCCCAGGCCGATGGCCGCGCCGAGCAGGTATCCGCCGCCCCACATCACCGCGAAGTACACCAGCAGCGGCAGGGCGATCCGGGCCACGTCCATTGGGCGACTGATGATCTGCTCCCCCTGCAGGGCGAACAGGATGACGATCGTGAAGAGCAGACCGTAGAGCGCCCACGGCCCCACCGCCGGCAGGAACTTCGTCTCGTACCAGTCCCGCCCCTTGGCCCTCTCACCGAACCGGCGCGAAAGATAGCCCGCCAGAAGCGGAATGCCGAGGAAGATCAACACCGACTTGGCGATCTGCCATGGCGACGTGGAGATGGTGGCCTGTTCGAGCCCCAGCCAGCCCGGCAGCACCGACAGGTAGAACCAGCCCAGCACGGCGAACATGATGACCTGGAAGACGGAGTTGAGAGCGACCAGCACAGCCGCTGCCTCGCGGTCGCCACAGGCCAGGTCGTTCCAGATGATCACCATGGCGATGCACCGGGCGAGGCCGACGATGATCAGGCCGGTCCGGTACTCCGGCAGGTCGGGCAGCATGAGCCAGGCCAGCGCGAACATCAGCGCAGGCCCGAAAACCCAGTTCAGGACGAGGGAACTGATGAGGAGCCGGCGATCGCCGGTGACGGTGTCGAGGCGGTCGTAGCGCACCTTGGCCAGCACCGGGTACATCATGATCAGCAGCCCGAGCGCGATGGGCAGCGAGACGCCGTCGATGGCGACGTGCCCCAGCGCGGTGTTCAGCCCGGGGACCCCGCGGCCCAACAGCAGGCCCGCGGCCATCGCGAGGCCGATCCACAACGGCAGGAATCGGTCCAGGGTGGAGAGCTTGCCGACGACGTCCGGGGTGTCGGCGGACGCGGCGATCCTCGTCATGCGGTGGCTCCAGCTGCCGAGTGCACCGGGCCGCCGGCGAACAGTGCCGCCAGACCGTGCAACGCCTCGGGCGCCACGGCGTAGTACACCCACGACGCGCGGCGTTCCGAGGTGAGCAGTCCGGCGTCGCGCAGCACCTTCAGATGGTGCGAGACGGTCGGCTGTTTGACGTCCAGGCCGTCGGAGATGTCGCAGACGCAGGCCTCGCCGTTGGCGCGGCTGGCGATGGCGCTGAACAGTCGCAGGCGCACGGGATCTGCCAAAGCCTTGAGCGTGGCGGCCATCTCGGTGGCGGCTTGCGCCGTCAGCGGCTCGCGCAGCAGCGGCCCGACGTCACAACATTCCGCCGGTTCGACGGGCACCCGATTCGACATTCATCGATATTGACACCGATCGAATCCGTAGGCAAACGAAGACCAGATGAACGAGCCAAGACCTCAGGAGCCCGACGAGGCCCCGGCGGCGTACGCGACGTCGACGCTGTGGACGTCGAAGCCGAGCTTGCGGTAGGTGTTCACCGCCGCGGTGTTGTCCGCCTCGACGTAGAGCATGACCGTCGGTTGCGCGCTTCCCGACAGCCGCTTCGCGAGGTGGTGCAGACCCGTCAGGGTGAGCGTCGCGCCGAGTCCGCGCCCCTGGGCCGAGGGGTCGACGCCGACGACGTACACCTCGCCCAGATCCCCGTCGTGGATTTTCGTCCAGTGGAACCCGAGCAGTTCGCCGGTCGCGTCGTCGCGGCCCAGGAACAGCCCCTCCGCGTCGAACCACGGTTCGCCGCGGCGCTCGGCGATGTCGGCACCGGTCCAGCCGCCCTGCTCGGGATGCCAGGCGAAGGCGGCGTTGTTGACGCGCAGCAGGTCGGCGTCGTCGGCCGGTCCGGAGTAGGTCGTGACACTCACGCCCTGCGACGTCACCGGCGCGGGCAGATCGCGCAGCGAACGGCGCATCTGCAGCAGTTCGCGGCGCACCACCAGTCCGAGTGACCGGGCGGTCGCCCGGGCGGGTTCCAGATTGCCGTGCGCCCAGACCCTGGCGTCCTCACCGCCCGCGGCCAGACCGGCGGTCGCCAGTTTCGATCCGATGCCACGCCGGCGCGCCGGTGGATCGACCACCAGTTCGGCCATCGCGGGGGTGCCCTCGGAGGCAGGAGCCAGGTTCAGATAGCCCACGATGTCGTCGCCGTCGACGGCCACCAGGTGACGTGTCCGGTCGGCGGCCAGTTCCCGCAGCACCTGATCCCCCACCGGCGCAACGCCGTCCACGGTCGTGGCGGTGTGGATGAGCGCGCGGATGCGGTCCCGGTCGGCCGCGGAGAGGTGACTGCGCCAGTCGAGGTCGGTCACTGGGTTCGGAGGGGATCCACGAACGACTCGGGCACGCTGTCCGGGGCGTGCGCGTAGTCGTCCTCCTCGTCGTCGTCGGGCAATTCCGCGCCGGGCGCGGGCGGCCGACCGCGCGCGGGCCGTACCGCCTTGTAGCCGACGTTGCGCACGGTGCCGATCAACGACTCGTACTCCGGGCCCAGCTTGGCGCGCAACCGGCGGACGTGCACGTCCACGGTGCGGGTGCCACCGAAGAAGTCGTACCCCCACACCTCCTGCAACAACTGGGCGCGGGTGAACACCCGGCCTGCGTGCTGGGCGAGGTACTTCAGCAGCTCGAATTCCTTGTAGGTGAGGTCGAGCGGCCGTCCACGCAGGCGTGCCGTGTAGGTGCCCTCGTCGATGACGAGCTCACCGAGGCTGACCTTGCCGACGTTCTCCTGGTTGGCCATGCCGCCGCGGCGCCCGACGAGCAGGCGGAGCCGCGCGTCGATCTCGGCCGGACCGGTGCCCGGCAGCAGGATCTCGTCGAGCCCCCACTCGTGGTTCACTGCGACCAGGCCGCCCTCGTTCACCACGGCGACGACGGGCACCGACGTACCCGTGGTGCCCAGCAGCCGGCACAGGCCGCGCGCGGCGGCGAGGTCGGTGCGTGCGTCGACGATCGCGACGTCGGCGGTGCCTGCTTCGAGCAGAGCGGACACCTCGGTCGGCGCCGAGCGGACGTTGTGCGCGAGCAGCGCCAATGACGGCAGGACCGACTCAGGGTGCGGATCGACGGTCAAGAGAAGTAGGTCCACAGGCCCTCCAGCGTCCCCGGGGTGCAATCAACTCCTGCGGTGATCTCCCAGATTCATGCCTGACATATCGCCGTTACCGGCTGTTAGTCACGTAACGATACCGCGCCACCTGCGGATCAGCCGCGCCAAGCGGTACGCGCCGGTCGAGGTAGGCCAGAATGTCCAGGTGCGCAAGCTGCTGATCGGACTGGGAGCGACGCTGACCGCCGTGGTCGTCGCCGCCGTCGGTGTCGACTTCGGCGCCGCCATCTACGCCGAATACCGACTGGCCAGGGCCGTGCGCAGCGCCGCGGACCTGGAGTGGGACCCGTCGGTGGCGATTCTGGGCTTCCCGTTCGCCACCCAGGCGATGGACCGGCACTACGACGAGGTCGAGATCCGGGCCAGTGGCGTTGATCACCCGGTGGTCGGCAAGGTCTCCCTGGAGACCACCCTGCACGACATCGGCCTCGGCCAGGCGTCGTGGCTGGTCCGGCCACAGGCACCGCTGCCGGTCGGCAAGGTGGAGAGCCGCATCATCATCGACTCCACTCACGTCGGACGCTTCATGAGCATCCCCGACCTGCTGGTGGAGGCGCCGTCCCGGGAGACCAACGACTCCACCGGCGGCACCACCGAGTCCGGCATCTCGAGCAACCGGGGCCTGGTGTTCACTGGCACCCCGAAGTCGGCGGGCGTGACCGAGCGGGTCAGCGTGTCGGTCGATCTGTCCCGCCCGGACGGTGATCAGAGCACCCTGGTGCTGACGGGCACCGGAGTGCTCACCGGTCCGGGCACCGCCGACGAGGAGGTGCCCGAGGACAAGGTGGCCGCCGTACTGGCCGCGTTCAGCACCACGCTGCCGGGTCAGGAGCTGCCGTTCGGCATCGCGCCGACCAGCGAGGGCGCCCGCGGCTCGGACATCATCATCGAGGGCATCGCCGAGGGAGTGACGATCGCGCTGGAGGAGTTCACCCGGTCATGAGCACAGAGTGGGCGGTGGTCATCACCGTGCTGATCGCCGTCTTCGGCCTGGCCTTCGTCGTCGGCCGGCTGATGTCGATGCGCGCCGGGATGCTGAAGGGGGCCGATGCCGCGGCGGACGTCGACACCTCCGACCTCGGGTTGTCGGGCACCGGTCCGACCATCGTGCACTTCAGCGCGGTGTGGTGCGGCCCGTGCGGCGCGGTGCGCAAGGTGGTCAACCAGGTGTGCGCGGAGCTGCCTTCGGTCGCCCACGTCGAGATCGACATGGACGCCAATCCGGCGGCGGCCCGGCGGCTTTCGGTGTTGTCGTTGCCCACGACACTGATCTTCGACGCCCACGGCAGGCCGCGGTACCGCACGACGGGTGTGCCGAGGGCGGCTGACCTGCGTTCGGCGCTCGAGCCGCTGTTGGCTTGATCACCCTGTCATTGGGTAAGATGACCGACGTGTTCGCCCGCCTCGAGCTTGTGCTCACCAAGCGCCGCGCAGTTGATCTGTGCCGCGTCGCGGGTTGTTGCTGTTGTTGTTGTAGCTGCTGAGCGTCGTCGCGTCGTCGCGCGCCCGCTCGGAGCAGGCCCTCGTGGCATGCCCGTGACCAGCCCAACCGTGCAACAGGAGCAGATTCATGACCATCACACCGGACCACGTGGACGTGCGCGGACCCCGGTTCGTCGCGTGGGTCACCACGGCCGTGCTCGTGGTTACCTTGTTGTCGGCCGCGGTCGATGAGACCGCCGCCGCCGTCCTGCTCGCCGCGCAGGCCGCGGTGTTCGCGATCGGTGCGATCCGCGGCCCGCGCAGCCATCCGTACGGTGTGCTGTTCGCCCGGTTCGTCGCACCGCGCCTCGGTCCGGTGACCGACACCGAGCCGGTGCCGCCGCTGAAGTTCGCCCAGGTCGTCGGCCTGGTCTTCGCCGTGGTGGGGGTGGCCGGCTTCGCGCTCGGCCTTTCGCCGCTGGGTCTGACCGCGACGGCCTTCGCGCTGTTCGCGGCGTTCCTCAATGCGGCCTTCGGCATCTGCCTGGGCTGCCAGCTCTACCCGCTCGCCGTACGTCTCCGCCGCAGTCCCGCTCACTCCTGATCGAATTCACAAGCAACCGAAGGGATCTCATCCATGGCACGCTCCGACGTCCTGGTCACCGCAGACTGGGCCGAGAGCAATCTCGACGCGTCGAACATCGTCTTCGTCGAGGTCGACGAAGACGTCTCGGCCTACGACGGCGGTCACATCCAGGGCGCCGTCAAGCTCGACTGGAAGACCGACCTGCAGGATCCGGTGCGCCGCGACTTCGTCGACGCCGCGCAGTTCTCCAAGCTGCTGTCCGACCGTGGCATCGGCAACGACGACACCGTGGTTCTCTACGGCGGCAACAACAACTGGTTCGCCGCCTACGCCTACTGGTACTTCAAGCTCTACGGCCACCAGGACGTCAAGCTGCTCGACGGCGGCCGCAAGAAGTGGGAGCTCGACGGTCGCCCGCTGTCGACCGAGCCGGTCAACCGCGCCGCCACCACGTACACCGCGCAGTCGCCGGACACCAGCATCCGTGCCTTCCGCGACGAGGTCATCGAGGCCATCGACAGCAAGAACCTGGTCGACGTGCGCTCCCCCGACGAGTTCTCCGGCAAGATCCTCGCGCCGGCGCACCTGCCGCAGGAGCAGAGCCAGCGGCCGGGGCATATCCCCGGCGCCATCAACGTTCCGTGGAGCAAGGCGGCCAACGAGGACGGCACGTTCAAGTCCGACGAGGACCTGGCGAAGCTGTACGCCGAGGCCGGACTCGACGGCAGCAAGGAGACCATCGCCTATTGCCGCATCGGCGAGCGTTCCTCGCACACCTGGTTCGTGCTGCGCGAGCTGCTGGGCCACCAGAACGTCAAGAACTACGACGGCAGTTGGACGGAATACGGTTCCCTCGTGGGAGCCCCGATCGAGTTGGGAAGTTGATTGATATGTGCTCTGCACCGAAGCAAGGGCTGACGTTGCCTGCCAGTGTCGACCTCGAGAAGGAGACCGTGATCACCGGCCGCGTGGTCGACGGATCCGGTCAGGCGGTCGGCGGTGCCTTCGTGCGGCTGCTGGACGGCTCCGACGAGTTCACCGCCGAGGTCGTCGCGTCGGCGACCGGTGACTTCCGGTTCTTCGCCGCACCCGGCACCTGGACCCTGCGCGCGCTGTCGCCCGCGGGCAACGGCGACGCCAGCGTCGCCCCGTCCGGCGCAGGCATCCACGAGGTCGACGTCAAGGTCGCCTGACCTCTCTGGCCTGTTGGCGCGAGCGCGCGTGGCTTCCTGTGGCACGCCGCTGAAAGTGAGCAATCACGCACGCTCGCGCCCGCCCGCGGCTTCATTGCGCGGGCACCAGACGGTTAGACTCGCATCGTGGTGCTGTTCTTCGAACTCCTCCTGGTCGCCTGCACCGTGGTGATCACCTGGTTCGCGCTGTACGCGGTGTATCGCCTCATCACCGACGAGTCGTGAGCTCCCCCGACGGCCCCGAGGACCTCACCGGTTCGATCTTCGGTTCGGGCGACAGGGCGGTGGCTGCGGCGGCGCAACGCGCCAGAGAGACGGCGCCGCGCAACATCCCGGTGTTCGGCGATCTGCCGCTGCCGACCGACACGGCGAATCTGCGCGAAGGTGTGGATCTCAACGAGGCGCTGCTCGCACTGCTGCCGCTCGTCGGCGTCTGGCGCGGCGAGGGCGAGGGCCGCGGCGCAGGCGGCGACTACCGCTTCGGGCAGCAGATCGTGGTCAGCCACGACGGCGGCGACTACCTGAACTGGGAAGCGCGCTCGTGGCGGCTCACCGAGACCGGCGACTACGACCGGCCCGCGCTGCGCGAGACCGGGTTCTGGCGGTTCGTCCCCGACCCCGCCGACCCGTCGGAGTCTCAGGCGATCGAACTGCTGCTGGCCAATTCCGCCGGCTACGTCGAACTCTTCTACGGACGCCCCCGCAATCAGTCGTCGTGGGAGCTGGCCACCGACGCCCTGGCGCGCAGCAAGTCCGGTGTGCTCGTCGGCGGCGCCAAACGGCTCTACGGCATCGTCGACGGCGGCGACCTGGCGTACGTGGAGGAACGGGTGGACGCCGACGGCGGGTTGGTGCCGCACCTGTCCGCCCGGTTGTCTAGATTCGTCGGATGACGCGCCGCCTCGGAATCTGTCTCGGTACCGGAATCACCGCAATCGCCCTGCTCGCCGGGTGCTCGTCGGAGAGCGCCCCGTCCCCGGACCCGTCGACCTCCCAGGCGCCGAGCGGGCACGGCACCTTCGCCGAATGTCTTTCTGCACATGACGTTCCCGCGCCGCCGGGGCCCGTCGCGGGGCCACCGCCCGGGGTGGACGCCGCGAAGTGGAAGACCGCCATGGACGACTGCTCGACGTTGGCGCCCGGCCCCGCAGGCTGAGCGCGCCCCGTCACCCGCGCCGGACCCGGGCGAGGAACTCCCGGGTGCGCGCGTGTGTCGGGTCGGTGAGCAGCTGTTCGGCAGGCCCGTATTCGACGACGACCCCGCCGTCGAGGAAGCACACCGTGTCGGCGACCTGGCGGGCGAAGCCCATCTCGTGGGTGGCCATCACGATGGTGCGGCCCGCGGCGGCGAGTTCCCCGACCAGATCGAGCACGTCGCCGACCAGTTCGGGATCCAGCGCGCTGGTGATCTCGTCGAGCAGGAGCAGCCGCGGCTCGTAGGCCAGGGCGCGTGCGATCGCGACGCGCTGCTGCTGACCGCCGGACAGTGTGTCGGGATAACAGTCGGCCTTGTCCGACAACCCGATCCGGTCCAGCAGCTCACGGCCGCGGCGGTCGGCCTCCCGGCGTTCGGCGCGGTGCACCACCCGTGGGCTGAGCGTCACGTTGGCCAGCGCGGTCATGTGCGGAAACAGGTTGTAGGACTGGAACACCATGCCGATCGCCCGCCGGGCGGCGTCGGCATCGACGCGGGGGTCGCTGATGTCGCGGCCGTCGAGCAGGATCTGCCCGTCGTCGATCTCCTCGAGCAGGTCCACACAGCGCAGCAGCGTGGACTTGCCCGAGCCGGACGGCCCGATGAGCACCACCACCTGGTGCTCGCAGACGTCGAGGTCGATCCCGTCGAGCACGGTCCGCCCGTCGTAGCTCTTGCGCAGGCCTCGGATCGACAGCACCGTCGCCGGAGCGGCGCTCACACCGCCCCCTGGCGGGTCGCGGCGCGGCGGGCCACCCAGTCGGCGAGCCGCGCCGACGGCACGGCCAGTGCGACGAACAGCAGCCCCGCCACCACGTACGGGGTGAAGTTGTAGGTGGAGGCGGACTGGATCTGCGCGGCACGCACCGCGTCCACCGCGCCGAGCACCGAGATCAGCCCGCAGTCCTTCTGCAGCGCGACGAAGTCGTTCAGCAGTGCCGGGGTGACGCGCCGGACCGCCTGCGGGAGCACCACAAGGCGCATGGTGCGGCGGTAGTCGAGTCCGAGCGACTTCGCGGCCGCGAGTTGCGACGGGTGCACCGACTCGATGCCCGCGCGGAACACCTCCGCCACGTAGGCCGAGTACACCAGGACCAGCGCCAGCCCGCCGAGCAGCACGGGATCGTTAGGCACGCCGTTCAGCCGCAGCCCGGGCAGGCCGAACCCGACGAGGTAGAGGCAGATCAGCAGCGGCAGGCCGCGGAACACGTCGACGTACCCGGTCGCCATGGCGCGCACCGGGAACCACACCGGCCCACGGGATGCCCGCAGCAGGGCCAGGGCGAGACCGACAATGAGCACCAGCACCGTCGCCACCGCGAGCACCCGCAGGTTCAGCCAGAGACCGGAGAGCACCGCGGGCAGGCTGTCCCAGCCGATGCGCAGGTCGAAGAACGACTCACGGACCCGCGGCCAGCCCGGTGCGTTGGTCACGACCACCAGGAGCACCGCCGCGAACACGGCCGTGGACAGCAGCGCCACCAGCGTCGAGCGGCGGGCCCTGCTGCGGCGGAACGCCTGCCGGTCGAGCAGCGGCGAGGCGACGACGGGTGGTGTCACGGAAGGAACGGCGCCGCTCCCGGCCCGGCCAGCCACTCCTTCTGCAGCCGGAACAGCACGCCTTCGTCGCCGAGCTGGTCGACGGCCTGTGACACACACGCGGTCAGGGCGCTGCCCTTGTCCAGCACGATGCCGAATTGTTCGGCGTTGCCGGGCTCGGACGGCAGCTGGCCGATGATCTTCGAGTCGGCCAGTTCCATCTGCACCGCGAACGCGGTCGGCAGGTCCAGCGCCAGCGCGTCGATCTGTCCACTCACCAGTGCGGCCTTGGCGTCCTCGTTGTTGTTGTACACCGAGACCTCCGAGCCGCCGCTGACCTTCTCGGCGGCCTCGTAACTGGTGGTGCCCACCTGGGCGCCCAACCGGACGTCACGCAGCCCCTCGAGCGTGGTCACCGACGCCGCGGGCGACGACGGCAGCGTGATGAAGGCCTGGGTGACGTCGAAGTACGGCGAGGAGAAGTCGACGGCCTGCTTGCGCTCGTCGGTGATGGAGAACTCGGAGAGGTTGGCGTCGAAGTTCTTCGGCCCCGGCGCGATGGCGGAGTTGAACGGCACCCGCTCCCACCGCACGTCCTCTTTGGCGTAGCCCAGCTTCCCGGCGACGGCGTAGGCGACGGCCGCTTCGAAGCCCTGGCCGTTCGCCGGATCGTCGTTGATGAACCACGGCTGGTAGGCCGGTTGGTCGGTGGCGAAGGTCAACACCCCTTCGGTCAGTGTCGGCAGGGCGTCCTTCTGGCATGTCTGCGCCGCAGGAGTCGATGGTGCGGATTCGTCGGCGGGGGCGCAGGCGCTCAGCACGGCCAACGCGGTCAGTGCGGGCCCGGCCACCAAGATCGGAAATGTGCGCATGGCCGCGATCTTCGCCTACTCGGTCCGGCGGCGCCACCGCCGCCACTGCGCCGGCGATGTCTCCAGACATGGAGCGGCCCCCGAGCCAAGGATCCACAGCTGGACGGACCGAGGGGCTCGGGGGCCGGGTGACTGCGGGGAATTCGCCAGCGCGCGCAAGTAGTTTCGCCGAACGGCGGTCCCCCTTGGTGCTGCTAGCTCGCAGCCACCTCACATGTCCATGAGTCATTCAAAATGTCGGACCACCTCCCTTCCTGTGTACGAGCGACCATACCCACGGCCCGGCGACCCGACAAGCAATTTTCGTTTCGCGCTCAGCGATCACAGACGATCGCCGCGTCGACGAGCCCGGACACCTCGGCGGCCAACGGCGACGGCGGCAACGGCCTGCCGTCGAGCGTGTGAACGCGGGCGGCGAGCGTGATGCTGGAGATCAGCCAGACACCGTGCGCCGCAGCCAGATCCGCCGGCCGCAGTGCGCGGTAGTCGCAGTCGAAGCCCTTGTTGCGGGCGACCTCGAACAGCGCCTGCGCGGTGGTGCCACGCAGGATCGGATACCAGGGCGGCGGGGTGAGCAGCACCGGGTTGTCCGGCTCGCCCGCGGCGATCACCACCGTCGAACGCGGCCCCTCGAGCACGAAGCCGTCGGAGCTCACGAAGATGACGTCGCCGGCGCCGTGGCGCTCGGCGTGCCGCAGCGCGGCCATGTTCACTGCGTACGACAGCGTCTTGGCGCCCGCGAGCAGCCACGGCAGGTCCGCCGCGCCCGCAGGAAGCCCGCGGTCGAGCAGCATGGCGGCCACCCCCTCGCGGCGTGCCACGGCCACCCGGGCGGCAAGTGCGCCGACGGTGGCGTAGGCCGTGGGCTCCGAACCGCTCTCCCGTCCGCGGCTGTACACCAGGCGCAGCACGCCTTCGCCCTCGTGATCGGCCGTCCAGTGCGCCGTCGCCGCGGCGACCGCTGCGCGCCAGCGGTCCAGGTCCGGCGCCGGCAGGTCGGTCATCTTCGCCGACTGCGTCAGCCGGGCCAGGTGCGCTTCCAGCAGGCACGGCGCGCCGTCGCGGATGAGCAGCGTCTCGAAGATGCCGTCGCCGCGCACGGCGGAAAGGTCGTCGGCGTGCAGCAGCGGCGCGTGCGGATCGTGCCGCGTGCCGTCGAGGGTCACCACGACCGAGGGTTGGCTGCCCATGGCCGGTTAGCCTAGCGCTCGTACAGTTGACGGTATGTCCGCAGTTCCCGCGCCCGAAGGCAGTCCCGACGCCGGCGCCGTCTGGCATCACGGTGATCCGTTCGGCGAGCAGCGCGCCGCCGCGCACGACGCCGTGGTGGTGGACCGCTCGCACCGCGGCACACTCACCCTCACCGGCGCCGACCGCCGCAGCTGGCTGCACAGCATCTCCACCCAGCACGTCAGCGAGTCCTCCGACGGCGCGGTCACCGAGAACCTCAGCCTCGATGGCCAGGGCCGCGTCGAGGACCACTGGCTGCAGTCCGAACTGGCAGGCACCACGTACATCGACACCGAGCCCTGGCGCGCGGAGCCGCTTCTGGCCTACCTGCGCAAGATGGTGTTCTGGGCCGACGTCCAGGTCGAGCCCGCCGATCTGGCGGTGCTGTCGCTGCTCGGCCCCGCGGTGGGCGACACGCCGGTGCTCGACGCGCTCGGCCTCGATTCGCTACCGGCGGAATCGACGGCGGTTCCACTCGACGGCGGCGGATTCCTGCGCCGGCTGCCCGCACGCGATCTCGAGATCGACCTCCTTGTGCCGCGCGAACGGACTGCCGATTGGCGGGCCCGGCTGACCGCGGCGGGGGTGCGCCCGGCCGGCGTGTGGGCCTATGAGGCGCTGCGCGTGGCGGCCGGACGGCCCCGCCTCGGCCTGGACACCGACGAGCGCACCATCCCCCACGAGGTGGGGTGGATCGGTGGTCCCGGCGTCGGCGCCGTCCACCTGGACAAGGGCTGCTATCGCGGCCAGGAGACCGTCGCCCGGGTGCACAACCTGGGCAAACCGCCCCGGATGCTGGTGCTGTTGCAGCTGGACGGGTCGAGCGACCGGCCGGCGACGGGCGATCCGGTGCTGGCCGGCGGGCGGGCGGTCGGCCGGCTCGGGACGGTGGTCGATCACGTCGACGAGGGACCCATCGCGCTGGCGCTGCTGAAGCGGGGGCTGCCTGTCGACACCGCACTCACCACCGGCGGTGCGGGCGACGTCGCCGCGGTGATCGATCCGGCCTCCGTGCCGGCGGCCGACGTGACCGGAGCGGGACGGCTTGCCGTCGAGCGCCTCCGGGGCGGCGCGCGGTGAGGGTGGTCACCCAAGGCAGGGCCTACCAGCAGACCGCAGCCGGGCACGGTAAAGTGACCGCAGGACAATAAACACACTCAGATCGGAGCCGCCTGCTCGCTGGGCCGCTCCGTTATTGCGCGAGGGGGTCCCCCCATGGGCCGCGGCCGGGCGAAGGCAAAGCAGACCAAGGTTGCACGTGAGCTCAAGTACAGCTCACCGCAGACCGACTTGAAGCGGCTCCAGCAGGAGCTGGGCGGGTCGAGCTCTCCTGGAGACAGTGACGGGTTCAACTCCGAGGACTACGTCGAAGACGACGACTGGCGACCGTAGCCCCTTCGCTCAGAACCGCGGGTGCTGACCGACCAGGTGTGCCCGCGGTTCGTCCTTACCGGCCTTCTTGACGGTGCCGAGCGTCCAGCAGTCGAGATGGCGGGCAGTCAGGATGGCCAGCGCGCGGTCGGTGTCCTCCGGCGCGACGACGGCCACCATGCCGATTCCCATGTTGAAGGTCTGTTCCATCTCGGCGCGGTCGACGCGGCCGCGCTGGGCGATCATCTGGAACACCGGGGCCGGCGTCCAGGTGCCGCGGTCGAGTTCGGCCGACAGGCCGTTGGGCACGACGCGTTCCAGGTTTCCCGCCAGTCCACCGCCGGTGATGTGGCAGAACGTGCGGACCTGGCTCTCGGCGGCCAGCGCTAGGCAGTCCTTGGCGTAGATACGCGTGGGTTCGAGGAGCTCTTCGCCGAGTGTGCGGCCGAACTCCTCGACGTGACCGGCGAGGTTCATCCGGTCGATCTCCAGCAGCACCTTGCGGGCCAGCGAGTACCCGTTGGAGTGCAGCCCCGACGAGCCGAAGGCGATGATGACGTCGCCCGGTTTCACCCGGTCGGGCCCCAGCACGTCGTCGGCCTCCACGATGCCGACGCCGGTGGCCGAGATGTCGTAGTGATCGGGCGCCATCAGGCCCGGATGCTCGGCGGTCTCGCCGCCCAGCAGAGCGCAGCCGGCGATCACACAGCCGTTGGCGATACCGGACACCAGTTCGCTGACGCGTTCGGGCACCGTGCGGCCGACGGCGATGTAGTCCTGCAGGAACAGCGGTTCGGCGCCGCAGACCACCAGGTCGTCGACGACCATGGCGACCAGGTCGAGCCCCACGGTGTCGTGCTTGTCCATGGCCTGGGCGACCGCGAGTTTGGTGCCCACCCCGTCGGTCGACGAGGCCAGCACCGGTTCGCGGTACCCGCCCCGCAGGGCGAACAGCCCGGCGAAGCCACCGAGGCCGCCGCGCACCTCGGGCCTGGTGGCCTTCGCCGCGAGGGGCTTGAACAGTTCGACGGCGCGGTCACCGGCTTCGATGTCCACCCCGGCCGACGCGTAGGAGATGCCGTGTTGTTCGGCGCGATCGGTCATCGAAGGAAAGGCTACCGGTACCGGCCGCGACACGGTACGCGCCTCGGATCATCGCTGCCTGCGCGTTTCCGCTCCGGGCGGCCCGGGGTGTGACACCGTGACCCGGCATGGACAACTTTCGCCGTTCGGCGCTCGCCGCGGCGGTGTCGGTGCTCACCGCATCGGCCCTGGCAGCACCGGCCGCGGCAACCCCGCCGCGGGACACTGAAGGCGTCGTGACCTGGGAGATGACCGACGGCGCCGCCCCGACCGGGACCGATTACATCTTCCGCAGGATCACCATCGCCCCTGGCGGCAGCACCGGCTGGCACTCCCATCCCGGCCAGCTCTTCGGCACGGTCAAGGAGGGCATCCTGATGCACAACCGGGCCGACTGCACGATGGACGGCCTCTATGTGGCGGGCCAGGACATCGCCGAGAAGGGCGGTCCGGGTTACGTCCACATCGGCCGCAATGTCGGGCCGACGCCCCTGGTGCTGGAGATCCTGTACATCAACCCGGCCGGCGCGCCGCTGTCGCAGGACGCACCGGATCCGGGTTGCGGGTTTGCCTGACCCCTGAAACGGTCATCCGGCGGCGTACCGGCTTCGAATACCTGGAGACGTTGACGAGAGATGGAGACCGCGGGTGCCTGCTGAACAGATCCGCTGCCTGGTGACCGGCGCCACCGGTTACATCGGTAGCCGCCTGGTGCCCCGACTGCTCGACGAGGGCCGTCAGGTCCGCGCCATGGCCCGGACACCGCAGAAGCTGGACGACGCGCCGTGGCGCGACCGCGTCGAGGTGGTGCGCGGCGACCTCACCGATCCCGACTCCCTGGTGGCCGCGTTCGAGGGCATGGACGTCGTCTACTACCTGGTGCACTCGATGGGCTCGTCGAAGGACTTCGTCGCCGACGAGAAGCGCTCGGCGTCCAACGTGGTGGCCGCGGCGAAGAAGGCCGGTGTCACGCGGATCGTCTACCTGAGTGGCCTGCACCCCAAGAACGTCGAGTTGTCGCGTCACCTTGCGTCGCGTACCGAGGTCGGGGACATCCTCATCGCCTCCGGCATCGAGACCGTGGTGCTGCAGGCGGGCATCGTCGTCGGCTCGGGCTCCGCGTCGTTCGAGATGATCCGCCACCTCACCGACCGCCTGCCCGCCATGACCACCCCCAAGTGGGTGCACAACAAGATCCAGCCCATCTCGATCGACGACGTCCTGTACTACCTGACCGAGTCCGCCACCGCCGAGATCCCGGAATCACGGACCTGGGACGTCGGCGGACCCGATGTCCTGGAGTACGGCGACGCGATGCAGGTCTATGCGAACGTCGCGGGTCTCCGGAAGAGATTCATCGTCGTGATGCCGTTCCTGACGCCGTCCATCGCGAGTTGGTGGGTGGGTCTGGTGACCCCGATCCCGTCCGGTCTGGCCCGGCCGCTGGTCGAGTCGCTGGCGCACGACGCGGTGATGGCGGAGCACGACATCGACGCCGTCATCCCGCCGCCACCGGGCGGTTCGATGTCCTACCGCGAATCGGTGACCGAGGCGCTGCAGCAGGACGGCACCGCGTCAACCGGCGGGCGGCGCCACCTGGTGAAGTTCAGTCCGACTGCGCCGCAGTAGAACTCAGGGGCGACGAACGGCCGAGGCGTTGTCGTTCTCGATCGACAGCGGCAGCCCGTTGCGTGCGGCCGTGGCCAGCATGTGCTCGATGACGTTCTTGCCCAGTGCGGTCTCGCCCGGCAGCTCGATCGGGTACTTGCCGTCGAAACATGCCGAGCACAGCCGCGATGCGGGCTGTTCGGTCGCCGCGATCATGGCGTGCTGGGAGATGTAGCCGAGGCTGTCGGCGCCGATCGCCCGGCGGACGGCTTCGAGTGTCTCGTCCTCGTCCTCGACGGCGTTGGCGATGAGCTCCGCGGGGGTGGCGAAGTCGATGCCGTAGAAGCACGGCCACTTCACCGGCGGTGAGGCGATCCGCACGTGCACCTCGAGCGCACCCGCCTCGCGCAGCATCCGGATCAGTGCGCGCTGCGTGTTGCCCCGCACGATGGAGTCGTCGACGACGATCAGCCGCTTGCCGCGGATCACTTCCTTGAGCGGATTGAGCTTGAGCCTGATGCCCAGCTGCCGAATCGTCTGCGACGGCTGGATGAAGGTGCGGCCCACGTAGGCGTTCTTCATCAGGCCCTGGCCGTAGGGGATGCCGGAGCCCTGCGCGTAGCCGACGGCGGCGGGCGTCCCCGATTCGGGGACACCGATCACCAGGTCGGCCTCGACGGGCTTCTCGGCGGCCAGCCGGCGGCCGATCTCGACGCGGGTGCCGTGCACGGACCGGCCGCCGATGACGCTGTCCGGCCGGGCGAGGTAGACGTACTCGAAGACGCAGCCCTTCGGCGTCGGGTTGGCGAACCGGGTGGAGCGCACCCCGTCGGCGTCGATGGCCAGCAGTTCGCCCGGCTCGATGTCGCGGACGAACGATGCGCCGACGATGTCGAGCGCGGCGGTCTCGGACGCCACCACCCACCCGCGGTCCAGCCGGCCCAGCGACAGCGGGCGTACGCCGTAGGGGTCGCGGGCGGCGTAGAGGGTGTTCTCGTCCATGAACGTCACGCAGAACGCGCCGCGGACGGTGGGCAGCAGCGCCAGCGCGGCCTGCTCGAGCGTGGAGTCGGCCGCGCCGTGGGCCAGCAGCGCGCCAAGGATGTCGGAGTCCGTGGTGGCCGCGCCGGGTGTGCGGGGGTTGATCAGCCCGGCGTCGCGGGCGCGGGCGGCGAGTTCGGTGGTGTTGACCAGGTTGCCGTTGTGGCCGAGGGCGACACCGGTGCCCGCCGCGGTGTTGCGGAACACCGGCTGGGCGTTCTCCCACGTGGTCGACCCGGTGGTGGAGTAGCGGCAGTGGCCGATCGCGACGTGGCCGTCCATGGCGGCCAGGGTCTGCTCGTCGAACACCTGACTGACCAGGCCCAGATCCTTGAAGACCAGCACCTGCGAACCGTCCGCGACGGCGATGCCCGCCGCCTCCTGGCCGCGGTGCTGCAGGGCGTAGAGGCCGTAGTAGGTGAGTTTCGCGACGTCTTCGCCCGGTGCCCAGACACCGAACACGCCGCACTCTTCCTTGGGGCCCTCTTCGGGCTCGAGGTCTGTCTGGCCGGTCACGTTAGGGGCTGCTCCGTGGGGGCGGTGGGTGACATGACCGAGCATACGGTCACAGGCGGGTGTTCGAGGAATCGCGGCGGCAGTGTCGCCGGTGAATCTCGGAGGTACAACACCGTCGCAGCTGCAGGTCATTCCCGCGTCGCGGCCCACACAACGCCGCCGGGCTGTGGCGAAGCTAACCCTCGAGCGTGACCACCGGAAGCCACTGCGCGATCTCCCCGGCCCGCGAACCCGAAAGCGTGATGTCGTGTGCGCTCACCGCGGCGTCGACGGTCGTGAGCCCCGTCGCCAGCCGCAGCCAGGTCCGCCCGTCGGTCTCGACGACGTTGGGTGGGTTGCCCCGGGTGTGGCGGGGGCCGGAGATGCACTGCACCGCAACGAAGGGCGGGACGCGTACTTCGACGCTGGCGCCGGGCGCCGACGCGGCGAGGGTGCGGGCGGTGAGGCGCACCGCCTCGGCGAGCTCGGTGCGCGACGGTTCCGGCCGGACGGCGTCGCGCAGCCAGTCGGCGACCGCCACGACGGCGGCGCGGGTCTTTGCCGGATCGGGACTACGACGGGTGGCCATATCTTAGGGTCGCAAAGTGATTGATCTTCACCACCACCCGCCGTACAAAACGGCGGGTGCGGCGTTGATCGCATTGATGGTCGTCGTCGGCGTGCTGTTCTCACTCCAGTTCCGTGGCGCGTTCACACCGAGGGCCGAGCTGACGGTGGTGTCGTCACGCGCGGGGCTGGTGGTCGATCCTGGGTCGAAGGTGACGTTCAACGGGGTCGAGATCGGCAGGGTCACCGGTATCGGCACCGTCGCCACCGACGACTCTCAGCAGGCCCGGCTGTCGCTGGACGTCGATCCCCGCTACCTGGGGCTCATCCCGGCCAACGTGGTGACCGACATCAACGCGAGCACGGTGTTCGGCAACAAGTACATCGCCTTCAGCTCTCCGGCCGATCCTGCCGCGCAACGCCTTTCAGACGGTGACGTGGTGGTGGCGTCGTCGGTGACCACCGAGTTCAACACGGTGTTCGAGACGGTCACCGCACTGGCCGAACAGGTCGACCCGATCAAACTGAACCAGACGCTGAGCACAACGGCGCAGGCGCTGACCGGGCTCGGCGACCGGTTCGGCGGCTCCCTGACCGACGGCAACGCCATCCTCGACGACCTCAACCCCCGGATGCCGCGGCTACGCGAGGACGTCACGAACCTCGCCGACCTCGCCGACGTCTACGCAGACGCCTCGCAGGACCTGTGGGACGGCCTCGACGGAGCCGTGGTGACCGCACGTGCGCTGAACGACCGGCGTGCCGACGTGGACGCCGCCCTGCTCGCGTCCATCGGGTTCGCGAACACCGGGGGCGACGCCTTCGAGCGGGCCGGCCCGTATTTCGTCCGGGTGGCCGAGGATCTGGGGCCCACGGCCAAGCTGCTCGACGACTACCGCGGCATGATCTTCTGCACGATCCGCAACTATCACGACGTCGCTCCGGAGATCCAGCGCACCCTCGGCGGCGACAACGGGTTCTCACTGCGGTCGGCGGGTGCCCCCACGGGTGCGGGGAACCCTTACATCTATCCCGACAACCTGCCGCGGGTGAACGCCCGCGGCGGCCCGGGCGGCCGACCGGGGTGCTGGCAGAAGATCACCCGCGAGCTCTGGCCGATGCCCTACCTGGTGATGGACACCGGATACAGCATCGCCCCGTACAACCACCTGGAGATCGGCCAGCCCTTTGCGATCGACTACGTGTGGGGCCGCCAGTTCGGCGAGCTCACCATCAATCCCTGACTGTCGGTGTGTTGACATCAAGTTCCGTTGAGGTTTTACGTTGGCGGGCATGATGTTCAAACCGCGCGAGATCGCATTTCTGCGTGAGGCCGACCTGGGTCGGCTCGCCACGATTCAGTCCGACGGCACCCCGCAGAACAGTCCGGTGGGGTTCACCTACAACGACGAACTCGGCACCATCGACATCGCCGGCTACCGGATGTCGCGCAGCCAGAAGTTCCGCAACATCGCCCACCACCCCGGCGTGGCGTTCGTGGTCGACGACATCTACTCCCGCGACCCGTGGCGGGTGCGCTGCCTGGAGATCCGCGGCAGCGCCGAGCAGGCGCAGGCCGGGACGGCCGGCTCAGGCGACGGGCTCGACCCCGCGATCATCCGCGTGCATCCCCGCCGCATCATCAGCTTCGGCATCGACGACACCGAGACCGCGCCGCACGATCTCGTCGCCGACATCCGCGACGTCTGATTCTCATCACGCGGTTCGCCGCAGGATCACCAGCGCGGCAACGGCCCCCGCCTCGTTGACCGCGAAGTGCGCCAGCATCGGCGCGGCGATGCTGCCTGAGCGTTCCGCGAGCAGGCCGAACACCCAGCCGGCGAGCCCGGTCGCCACGACCACGGCCGCCACCGGCTGACCGGCTGCCCGCGCGTCGGCGATGTGCGACAGCCCGAACGCCGCGGACTGCAGCAGCCGCCCGCCGTCCGGCCCGAACGCCTCCGCGGCGAGCGTGCCGAGCGCGGCGCGAAACGCGGTCTCCTCGGCCCACACCGTGCCGAGCGGGATGCGCAGCAGCAGCCAGCGCACCGGGCGGTCGGGCACCTTCTGGCCCGCCATCGCCGAGCGCACAGCGGGCAGCACGGTGGCCGTCCCGACGGCCGCCGCCACGACAGCGACCACGGCCGAGCCATGGCGCAATCCGGTCCTGAGCTCGGGCGGCCGCAGGCCGAGCGGTGCGCGCGTCAGCCGCACCAGCGCGGTGCCGAAGGCGGCCTGCACCAGCGGATGCCAGCGCGCCGGTAGCCGCGGGCTCACCAAACCCTTGAGGGTGACGAGGGTGACGGCGAGCGCCACCGCCCGGAAACCGCGCCGCGACACTAGTATTCGGGCCCGTCGGCCGCGGCGGACTTCTCCAGGGCCAGCCGGATGCGTGCCGTGTCCTCGGCGGTCCAGCCGTCGGGCGGCGCGACGGCAGCCCATCCGTCGAGCACCGAGTCACCGTAATTGTGGCCGTGCCCGCCCGGCACCCCCGACGCGTTCGTCATGTCGGCGCCGACCTGCCAGAAGGTGACGATCGGGTACCAGCGCATCGACGCGGTGCGGTCACGGCCCGGCGCCTCCCTCAGCCAGTCGGGCCGGGAGAACAGCAGATCCGGTGACCACCACACGATCGGATCCGACGGGTGTTGCAGGAACAGCACGCGGGTGCCCTCCCACGGGTCGGCGGTGTCCTGCGCGATCTCCTGCGGACCGGTCGCCTCGGAGAACCGGACGGTGCGCCCGTTGTCGTAGCGCGGGGCGACCTCCGGCGTGCCGGGATCGCGCCGCTCGATGATGGCGCGCCACAGGGGGCTGGCGTTGGGCGGGCCCACCCAGAGCACCGACGAGAAGCCCATCCTGGCGATGTCGGGCAGCCACGCGAACGCGCCCTGGCCGCCCATCGATCCGAGACTCTCGCCGTAGAGCACCAATTCGGGTCGCCGGTCCGCGGGGCGCCTTTCCCAACGCTCGTGGATCGCGTCGATCATCAGCCGTCCGGTGTCGATCGACTTCTGCCGGTCACCCAGGAACGAGATCCAGCTCGGCAGGTAGGAGTACTGCATCCCGACCATCGCCGTGTCGCCGTTGTACATCAGCTCCAGCGACCGCGCGGCCACCGGGTTGATCCACCCGGTGCCGGTGGTCGGGACGATCACCAGCAGCTGCCGGTCGAAGGCGCCGGTGCGCTCGAGTTCGGAAAGCAGCAACGCGACCCGCTGCTCGTCGGTGTCGGCCGACTGCAGCCCGGCGTACACCCTGATCGGCTCCAGCGCCGGGCGCCCGTTGACGGCTTCGAGCTCGTCGGCGTTCGGCCCGGACGCGACGAAGTTGCGGCCCTGGAAGCCAAGGGAATCCCACGACGCGAAGGATTCCGGGCTGCCCGAGCGCTGCGGTTGGGTCGGCGCCACGATGCCGTCACGGGTGGTGGTGTTCTGTGGCTGGAACACCCGGTTCGCACCGGCCAGGAAGCCGCGCAGCAGCACGCCGTTGATCAGCGTGATGACGAGCACCACGACGATGGCGGTGCCGATGAACAGCGCCACCTCCTGATGCAGGTGCCAGCGCCTGATCAAGGTCCGGGCAAGCGCCTTCACCGCGTCGAGCAACACCCGGGTGACCGCGACGCAGGCGGCGCCGACGAGCACGGCGATGATCAGCGTGCGCGAATGTCCCAGTGTGGTCGGACCTTCCACGCCGGTCACGGCCGAAACCTGCCGCTGCCACGCCGCGGCGGGAACGAGCATCGCCACGCTGGCGGCGATCGCCAGTACCACCGTCAGCCCCTTGGCCCAGGACAGCACCCGCTGCGGCGGCGGCCAGCGCCGGGAATGACGAAACACGAAGCGGTGCAGCATCGTCGCGGTGAACACGCCGATCCCGTAGCCGATGGCGCCGTTGATGCCGCCGATCAGTCCCTGGAACAGCCAGTCCCGCGGCAACAGTGACGGCGTCAGCGACAGGCAGAAGAACAGCGCACCGAAGCCGATCCCGACGAAGTCGAGGCGGATCAGGCTCCAGGCCCAGATCAGCAGCGGGTGGCGCGTTCGGCGTTGTTCCCCCTCGGCGAGTCGCTCGCCGGTACGGTCGTCGGTCGGCGCACTCACCCGAACAATCCGGGGAGCACGCCCTCCGACGTGCTGCGCAGCTCCGCGAGGGACACGCTGAATTGGTCCTGCACCTCGACGGCGTCGCTGCCGTCGTCCGCCACACCGATGCGGGTGGCGGGTAGGCCGCGCGCCTCGCACATCGACCGGAACCGGCTCTCCTCGGTGCGCGGCACGGCGACCAGCACCCTGCCCGCCGACTCGGAGAAGAGCGTGACGAACGGATCGGCTCCGTCGGGAAGAATGACGCGGCAACCGGTTTCGCCCGCCAGTGCCGCCTCGACCACAGCCTGGATCAGTCCGCCCTCGGACAGGTCGTGGGCCGCGGAGATCAGGCCGTCGCGCGATGCGGCGGTCAGCACCTCGCCGAGCAGCTTCTCCCGGTCGAGGTCCACCTGCGGTGGCGTGCCGCCGAGGTGGCCCGCGGTGACCTGCGCCCAGATGGAGCCGTCGAACTCGTCGCGGGTCTCGCCGAGCAGGATCAGCGTCTCTCCGGGCTCGGTGCCGAGGCCGGTGGGGATGCGGCGCTTGACGTCGTCGATCACGCCGAGCACGCCCACCACGGGGGTGGGCAGGATCGGGGTGCTGCCGGTCTGGTTGTAGAAGCTGACGTTGCCGCCGGTGACCGGGATGCCCAGTGCGGCACACCCGTCGGCGAGCCCGCGGACCGCTTCGGAGAACTGCCACATCACGCCGGGGTCCTCCGGCGAGCCGAAGTTCAGGCAGTTGGTCACGGCGACGGGGGTCGCGCCGGTGACGGCCACGTTGCGGTAGGCCTCGGCGAGCGCCAGTTGCGCCCCCGCATAGGGGTCGAGCGCGGTGTAGCGGCCGCTCGCGTCGGTGGAGACCGCGACGCCGCGGCCGGTGGCCTCGTCGATGCGCAGCACACCGCCGTCGGCGTGTTCGGCGAGCACGGTGTTGCCGCGCACGTAGCGGTCGTACTGCTCGGTGATGTACGCCCGGCTGCACAGGTGCGGGCTGCCCACCATGGCCAGCAGGGTGGCGCGCAGTTCGTCACCGGTCTGCGGCCGGGGTAGTCCGGCGGTGGTGTCGGCCGTCAGCGCGTCCTGGCTGTCGGGCCGGGCCAGCGGGCGCTGGTAGACCGGACCCTCGTGCGCCACGGTGCGCGGCGGGACGTCGACGACGGTCTCACCGTGCCAGGTGATCTCCAGCCGGTCGCCGTCGCTGACCTCCCCGATGACCGTGGCCAGCACCTCCCACTTGCGGCACACCGCCATGAACGCGTCGACGTTGTCGGGAGTGACCACCGCGCACATGCGTTCCTGCGACTCGCTGGACAGCACCTCCGCCGGTGTCATGTTCTTCGCACGCAGGGGCACGCGGTCCAGCTCGATGCGCATGCCACCGTCGCCGGCCGACGCGAGTTCGGATGTGGCGCAGGACAGTCCGGCGCCACCGAGGTCCTGGATGCCGACCACCAGACCGGCGGCGTACAACTCGAGGCAGCACTCGATGAGCACCTTCTCCATGAAGGGGTCGCCGACCTGCACGCTGGGCAGCTTCTTGCGTCCGGGCCCCGATCCCTCGTCGCCGCCGAACGTCTCCGACGCCAGCACCGACACCCCGCCGATGCCGTCCAGGCCGGTGCGCGCGCCGAACAGGATGATCTTGTTGCCGGTGCCCGATGCGAAGGCCAGATGCAGATCCTCGGTGCGCATCGCGCCGACGCACAGGGCGTTGACCAACGGGTTGCCTGCGTAGGAGGCGTCGAAGACCGTTTCGCCGCCGATGTTCGGCAGGCCGAGCGAATTGCCGTAGCCGCCGATGCCGCGCACCACACCGTCGAGCACCCGGCGGGTGTCGGGGGCGTCGGCCGCGCCGAAGCGCAGCTGGTCCATCACCGCGACCGGGCGGGCGCCCATCGCCATGATGTCGCGCACGATGCCGCCGACGCCGGTGGCCGCCCCCTGGTAGGGCTCCACGTAGGAGGGGTGGTTGTGTGACTCGACCTTGAACGTGACCGCCCAGCCGTCGCCGATGTCGACCACGCCGGCGTTCTCGCCGATGCCGGCCAGCATCCCGGCGCGCATCTCGTCGGTGGTCGTCTCGCCGAAGTAGCGCAGATGCACCTTCGAGGACTTGTAGGAGCAGTGTTCACTCCACATCACCGAGTACATCGCCAGCTCGGCGTCGGTGGGCCTACGGCCGAGTATCTCGCGGATCCGCTGGTACTCGTCGTCCTTGAGGCCCAGTTCGCGGTGGGGCTGGGGTTGGTCGGGGCTGGCTGCCGCCCGCTCGACGGTGTCCAGTGTGGGTCCGACCTCCTGCGTCACGGGGACCAGTCTAATTCCCCTGTCGCTTCGCTCCTGCCCGCCGCACCTAGTCGCCCCGGGGCACTGTGCTCCCGATCACCGCTCCGCGCGTGCGCGCGTGCCGCCGCTGGAGCGCCCAGTCCGTGCAGCACCACGCTGCCCAGCACGGTGATCACCATCGCCAGCAGGACCTCGTGTTCGGCCGTGTCGGACAGCGTGTTGAAGGCCAGCAGCGACCAGCCGGCGAGCACCACGGAGACGGCGATCAGTGACAGCAGCACGGCGCGATCATTTCACCGCCCGTGGACGCTCATCCCTCCGCGACGCAGAACGCGTTGCCCGCCGGGTCGGCGAGCACCACCCAGCGGAATTCCTCGCCGAAGCTGTGGCGACCCGTCTCCTCCGCACCGAGGCCCACCAGCCGGGCCACCTCCGCCTCCACGTCAGCGGCCGCGAAGTCGAGGTGCAGCTTGTTCTTTCCCGGCGTCGGGTCGGGCACCCGCTGGAAGCCCAGTTGCGGGCCGTTCGCCTGCGCGACGAGCACGAATTCGCCTGGCACGACGGCGTTGACGTCACCGCCCACCGCCCCTGCCCACCAGGCGGCCAGCCCGTCCGGGTCGTCACAGTCGAAGGTCAGCGTCTCCACTCTGAGTGCCATGGACCCGACCCTAGGTCAGGCCACCGACAACCGATAGACACGCCGGGCGTTGTCGCGCAGCACGGCGTCCTCGTCGAACGCGTCGCCCAGGACCTCGCGCAGCATCCAGATGCTGTCCGGCAACCACACATTGGGCTTGTCGATCGGATAGTTCGACGCCCAGAACGAGCGCTGCGGCCCGAACACCGAATACAGGTGGGCGATCAGCGGTGCGGCGAGGTCACGCAGTCGTTCGCGCGGCACAGCCCCGGCGCCCAGCACCGGCATGCCGAGGCCGCCGAGCTTGGCGACGACGTTGGGCAGCGCGGCGAGTGCGGCGATGTCGTCACGCCAGCGGGCCAGGATGTCGCCGCGCTCGGCTCCGGTGGTGCCGGTGTGCCGGCCGCGCGGGCCGAGCGCACCCACCGGCGTGGCGAAGTGGTCGAGCACGAAGGTGGTCTGCGGGTACTCGCGGGCGAGCTTCGCCGCGTCGGGGAGCTGGTGGCTGTAGACCCAGATGTCGAAGGTGAGGCCGCGCTCGGCCACCGCCGCGAAACCACGGAGGAACGATGGCGCGGCGAGCAGGTGCGGCGAGGCTGTCCAGTCCATCACGCCGGGGTCGTCGTGGTGGGCGGCCAGGCAGCGCACGCCCCGCACGAGCGGGCTCGCCTCGAGGTGGGCGTCGAGCACTCCGGCCACACCGGACTCACCGGGGTCGGCGTGCACCACGATCGCGCCGAGGGAAGGCGCGCCGTCGCGGCCGAACGGCAGCGCCGCGATCCACCGCGTCTCGTCGACCGCGCCGAGCGGTTCCTTCGACTCCCAGCCCGCCTGGACGTGGACGACGGTGCGCACGCCGGCGGCCGCCGCGTCGTCCCGGTAGTCCTCGGGCAGGTACCGGTCGAACAGATACCGCGCATCGCCGACGAACTCGCGGTTGCTGCGCGGGAACACCCGCACCAGCGCCGGCATCACCAGCGGCGCGCGGCGCACCACCTTCGCGACCGCCGACACCTTGCGCGGGGTGGTGAACGGGTCCCACTGGTGGATGTGCGCGTCCACCACGTCTCGTGCGATCACGGGTTCACTGTGGCGCGCCGACGCCGCATCGGCAGGCGAATCCGCGGAAATCAGGCAGGCGCCAGGAACGCCTGCAGCGCCGCCGAATACGCCGCGACGTCGTGCGCGCCCATCAGCTCGCGCGCCGAGTGCATCGCGAGCTGGGCCGCACCGACGTCGACGGTCGGGATGCCGGTGCGCGCCGAGGTCATCGGGCCGATGGTCGACCCGCACGGCAGGTCGGCGCGGTGCTCGTAGCGCTGCAGCGGGACGCCGGCCTGATCGCACGCGAGCTGGAATGCCGCGGCGGTCCGGCTGTCGGTGGCGTAGCGCAGATTCGGCTGGACCTTGAGCACGGGTCCGGCGTTCACCTCGATCAGATGCAGGGGTTCGTGGCGCTCGGGGTAGTTCGGATGGGTGGCGTGCGCCATGTCGCCGGAGGCCACCATCGATCCCGACAGCCGGCGCAGCAGGTCTTCGCGCGCGCCGCCGGCCGCCAGCGTGATCCGTTCCAGCACGGTCGGCAACAGGTCGGACTGCGCGCCATGATCCGACGTCGACCCCACCTCCTCGTGGTCGAACAGCGCGAGCACCGGCACGGCGCGGCCGGCCGCGGTGGTGGCGAGGAAGGCTTCCAGCCCGGCGTAGCAGGTGCCCTGGTTGTCCAGCCGGGGCGCACTGACCAGATCCTCGGTCGCGCCGACGAGGCGCGAACCCGCGAGGTCGTGGGTCATGAGGTCCGCGGCGAGCACATCGCCGGCCGCCACGCCCGCACGGTCGGCGACGTACTCCAGGAACGACCGGGTTCCGCTCCCCACGCCCCACACCGCGTTCAGGTGTCGCTGCGGGTCGAGGGTGACGCCCTTGCGGTCGTCGGACAGGTGGATCGCCAGCTGCGGCACCCGCAGGATCGGTTCGTCGACGCGTACCAGCACGTCCTGCACGCTCCCGCCGCCGCCCCCGCCGCCGCGCACCGAGAGCCGGCCACTCACGCCGAGGTCGCGGTCCAGCCACGAGTTCAGCCAGGCACCGCCGTAGGGCTGCAGCGCCACCACCTGCCAGCCCGACACGAAGCGGTCCGGATGCTGCTTGACCCGCAGGTTGGGGCTGTCCGTGTGGCCGCCGACAATCCGGAACGGCGCACCGGGGTCCTCACCCGCCCGCCACGCGACCAGTGACCCCGCCCGCACCGTGAAGTAGTCACCCGGATCGGCCGGCCAGGCGTCGGACTCGGCCAGTTCGGTGAAGCCTTCGGCCCGCAACCGTTCGGCGACGGTGACGCAGACGTGGAACGGCGACGGCGAGGCGTCGATGAACTCACAGAGGTGCTGGGGGCTAGCTGCCATCTTTCAAGTTTGACGGGCGATTTCACTGATCTTGACGCTAGGGTCCACGTTGTGCCCGATCCGCTGCCACAACCGGTGCTGGCGCCGCTGACTCCGGCGGCCGTGTTCCTGGTCCTCACCGTCGACGACGGCGGCGAGGAAACGGTGCACGACGGGCTCGCCGACATCTCGGGGCTGGTGCGTTCCATCGGTTTTCGCGATCCCAGCAAGCGGCTGTCGGTGGTGGCCTCGATCGGGTCCGACGCGTGGGACCGGTTGTTCTCCGGTCCCCGGCCCGCCGAGCTGCACCCCTTCGTCGCGCTGCACGGTCCGCGGCACGACGCCCCCGCGACGCCCGGCGATCTGCTGTTCCACATCCGCGCGGAATCGATGGACGTGTGCTTCGAACTGGCCACCAAGCTGGTCGAGGCGATGGCCGGCGCCGTCACCGTCGTCGACGAGGTGCACGGCTTCAAGTTCTTCGACAACCGGGACCTGATGGGCTTCGTCGACGGCACGGAGAACCCGGACGGCCCGCTGGCGCGCAGCGCGACGCAGATCGGGGACGAGGACCCCGATTTCGCCGGCGGCTGCTACGTACACGTGCAGAAGTACCTGCACGACATGGGGTCGTGGAATGCGTTGCCGGTCGGCGAGCAGGAGCGGGTGATCGGCCGCACCAAGCTCGACGACGTCGAACTGGGTGACGACGCGAAGCCCGCGAACGCGCACATCGCGCTCAACGTCATCACCGACGACGCGGGCAACGAGCTCAAGATCCTGCGGCACAACATGCCGTTCGGCGAGATCGGCCGTTCCGAGTTCGGCACCTACTTCATCGGCTACTCGCGGACCGCCGCGGTGACCGAGCGGATGCTGCGCAACATGTTCATCGGCGATCCGCCCGGGAACACCGACCGCATCCTGGACTTCTCCACCGCCGTGACGGGCGGCATGTTCTTCTCCCCGACGATCGACTTCCTCGACGACCCACCGCCGTTGCCCGGCGCGGCCGCCGTCCCGGCCGCGCCTCCCGCGCCGTCCCCCGCCTATGCCGGTTCCCTCTCGATCGGCAGCCTGAAAGGACAGTCCCGATGAACAACCTCTACCGCGAGCTGGCACCGGTCACCGACGGGGCATGGGAGCAGATCGAACAGGAGGCGACCCGAACGTTCAAGCGCCACATCGCCGGTCGTCGCGTCGTCGACGTGAGCGAGCCGGGTGGCCCGGTCACCGCGGCGATCAGCACCGGCCATCTGGTCGACGTGACGTCACCGGGCGACGGCGTGTTCGCGCATCTGCGCGACAGCAGGCCGCTGGTGCGGCTGCGGGTCCCGTTCACGGTGTCGCGCAGCGCGATCGACGACGTCGAACGCGGTTCGCAGGACTCCGACTGGGATCCGGTCAAGGACGCCGCGAAGAAGCTGGCGTTCGTCGAGGACCGCGCGATCTTCGAGGGCTATCCGGCCGCGTCGATCGAGGGCATCCGCGGCTCGAGTTCCTGCCCGAACCTCAAACTGCCCGCCGATCCGCGGGAGATCCCCGACGTCATCACCCAGGCGCTGTCGGAACTGAGGCTGGCCGGCGTCGACGGCCCGTACAGCGTGCTGCTGTCGGCCGACGTGTACACGCAGGTGAGCGAGACGACGGTGAACGGCTATCCGATCCGCGAGCACCTCAACCGGCTCGTCGACGGCGACATCATCTGGGCGCCGGCCATCGACGGGGCATTCGTGTTGTCCACCCGCGGTGGGGATTTCGATCTGCAGCTCGGCACCGACGTGTCGATCGGATACCTGTCGCACGACGCCGACACCGTGCAGCTGTACCTGCAGGAGACGCTGACGTTCCTCTGCTACACCGCCGAGGCGTCGGTCGCCCTGACGGCCTGAGCCGGTCGCGAGGCGCTCAGGCCGACGCGAGCACCGCGTCCAGCGCCGAGTAGAACAGGCCGAGGCCGTCGTCGGACGGACCGGTCAACGCCTCGGTGGCGTGCTCGGGGTGCGGCATCAGGCCGACGACGCGGCCGTCGGCCGAGCTGACGCCCGCGATGTCGCGCATCGACCCGTTGGGGTTGTCGCGGTAGCGGAACACCACCCGGCCCTCGCCCTCGAGTTCGTCGAGGGTCTTCTCGTCGGCGACGTAGCGGCCCTCCCCCGACTTGAGCGGGACCAGGACGTCGGCGCCCGGTTCGAAGCGGGTGGACCACGCCGAGGACGTCGAGGCGACCTCCAGCCAGATGTCGCGGCACACGAAGTGCAGGCCGGCGTTGCGGGTGAGCGCACCGGGCAGCAGACCCGCCTCGCACAGCACCTGGAAGCCGTTGCAGATGCCGAGCACCGGCAGCCCCTCGCGGGCATCGCGGACCACCTCACCCATCACCGGGGCGAACTTCGCGATCGCGCCCGCGCGCAGGTAGTCGCCGTAGGAGAAGCCGCCGGGCACCACGACCGCGTCGACCCCCTTGAGGTCGGCGTCGGCATGCCACAGGCTGACCGCCTCGGCGCCTGAGAGCCGCACCGCGCGGGCGGCGTCGATGTCATCGAGGGTGCCGGGGAATGTGATGACCCCCACACGCGCCGTCATGCCTGCTCCCTGCTGACCGACCAATCCTCGATCACCGTGTTCGCCAGCAGGGATTCGGCGATCTCGGCGATCGTCTCGTCGGTCACGCTGTCGTCGACCTCGAGTTCGAATCTCTTGCCCTGCCTGACATCTGACACTCCGGCGATGCCGAGGCGACCGAGCGCACCGACGATTGCCTGGCCCTGCGGATCGAGGATCTCCGCCTTGGGCATCACATGCACCACCACCCTTGCCACGGGACAACTGTACCGGCGTGGGTGGCGCAGCCGCCCTACCGGCACGAGTCGATGTAGGCGACGCACAGCGGGGCGGCCATCGCGTCGAGGACATCGGCGTCCGCGACGGCCGGCCACGGGCGGGCCTGCCGGCCCGTCGACCACAGCGCCAGCTCGCTGATCGTGCCGCTGCGCGGGTCGACCAGCAGGTATTCGTGCAGCGTCGGTCCGGCTGCGTCGCTGATCACCGCGGCTTTGCGCTCCGGTTCGGCGGTGGTGAGCGATGGCGAGGTGTGCGGGGCGGTCAGCTGGCACCGGCGCAGTGCGGCGACACCCGCGTCGTAGACCTCGGTCGCCGTCTCACCGGCCCGCCAGGCCTCCCCGCGCCAGTGCATCACCTGCGCCTGCAGGTGCCACATGCCGTCGGGCGAGGTCACGACGGCGCGGGACGCCACGGCGTAGGCGCGTGCGTCGTCGACCGGTGGCGAGGCGCACGCCTCTTCGAACCGGAACAGTGGCGCCGTCACCGGGGTGGCGACGGCGCCGAGTTCGGGCCATCGGTAGGCGTCGTGCAGCGGGATCGAGCTCGGGGCGATCCAGGCGGACTGCGGAATCCGGTCGCAGAACGGCGGGCAGTCCAGCGGGGCGGCGTCCCCATGAGCGGGCGCGAACGCCAACCCACAGCCGGCCAGCACCGCCGCCAGCAGAATTCGCATCGAGAACCCCCGCGCTCACGCCCCGCCCGAGCGCCACAATATAGGCATGCAACTGACGCATTTCGGCCATTCCTGCCTTCTCGCCAGCTTTTCCGCCGGATCCGGTGAATCCGGGGCCGAGACGACGGTGCTCTTCGACCCCGGCACGTTCTCCCACGGCTTCGAGGGCATCACCGGCCTGTCGGCGATCCTGATCACCCACCAGCACCCCGACCACGCCGACACCGAGCGGCTGCCTGCCCTGCTGGAGGCCAACCCGCAGGCCGCCCTCTACGCCGACCCGCAGACCGCGGAGCAGCTGGGCGAGCCGTGGCGGGCCGTGCACGTCGGCGACGAGTTCGGCATCGGCCACCTGCAGGTACGCGGCGTCGGCGGCAGGCACGCCGTGATCCATCCGGAGATCCCGGTGATCGACAACATCTCCTACCTGCTCGGCGACGGCGATCACCCGGCCCGGCTCATGCATCCTGGTGACGCGCTGTTCGTGCCCGGTGAGCCGGTCGAGGTACTGGCCACCCCGGCAGCGGCACCGTGGATGAAGATCTCCGAGGCGGTCGACTACCTGCGGGCGGTCGCGCCGGCCCAGGCGGTGCCCATCCACCAGGCGATCATCGACCCGAGTGCGCGCGGCATCTACTACGGCAGGCTCTCGGAGATGACCGACACCGATTTCCGTGTGCTCGAACCGGAGAACGGCACCGCGTTCTGACCTGAGCCGGGCCTCAGGCGATGTCGCGGGCGGCGCCGCGGCCGGCGGCCCGGCCGGAGAAGATGCAGCCGCCCAGGAAGGTCCCCTCCAGCGAGCGGTAGCCGTGCACGCCGCCGCCGCCGAAGCCGGCCGCCTCGCCGGCCGCGTACAGCCCCGGATACGCGGACCCGTCGGCGGTCAGCACGCGGGAATCGAGGTCGGTCTCCAACCCGCCCAACGACTTCCGGGTCAGGATGTGCAACTTCACCGCGATCAGCGGCCCGGCCTTCGGGTCGGTGAGGCGGTGCGGGGCGACCACCCGGCTGAACCGGTCGCCGAGATACGCCCTGGCTCCGCGGATCGCGGTGATCTGGCTGTCCTTGGTGAACCGGTTCTCCACCTCGCGGTCGCGTGCGGTCACCTCAGCGGCCACGGCGTCGTAGTCGAGCGGCACCACGGCGGGCACGCCGTTCATCGCGGCGACCAACTCCCGCAACGAGTTCGCGCTGACGAAGTCGACGCCCCGGTCGACGAAGGCCTGCACCGGGGCCGGTGCGCCCGGTCGCACCCTGGCCAGCACCTGCCGCACGCTCCGGCCGGTGAGGTCGGGGTTCTGCTCCTGCCCCGACAGCGCGAACTCCTTCTCGATGATCCGCGCGTTGAGGATGAACCAGGTGTAGTCCTGCCCGGTGGTGCAGATGTGTTCCAGTGTGCCGAGGGTGTCGAAGCCCGGGTACAACGGCACGGGCAGCCGTTTCCCGTTGGCGTCCAGCCACAATGACGACGGGCCGGGCAGGATCCGGATGCCGTGCAGCGGCCAGATCGGGTCGTAGTTGGTGATGCCCTCGGTGTAGTGCCACATGCGGTCGGCGTTGATCACCCGCGCTCCGGCGGCCTCGGTGATGCCGATCATCCGCCCGTCGACGTGGGCGGGCACACCGCTGATCAACTGTTCGGGCACCCGGCCCATCCTGGGCGGCCAGTTCTTCCGCACCAGGTCGTGGTTGCCGCCGATGCCGCCGCTGGAGACGATCACCGCCGAGGCGCGAAACTCGAACTCGCCGACAGTGTTCCGTGACGACGGCGCACCCCGCACCGCGGTCGACGGTTCGAGGACGGCGCCCCGCACGCCGGTGACGGCGCCGCCCTCGACGATCAACTCGTCGACGCGGTGCCGGTGCGCGAACCGCACCGTGCCCGGGTCCGCACGCAGCCGCCGCTCGAACACCTCGACGATCGCTGGGCCGGTGCCCCACGTGACGTGGAAGCGCGGCACGGAATTGCCGTGCCCGGTGGCGCCGTAGCCGCCCCGCTCGGCCCACCCGACGAGCGGGAAGGTCTGCAGTCCGCGGGCCCGCAACCAGCTGCGCTTCTCCCCCGCCGCGAAGTCGACGTAGGCGTGCGCCCATTGCCGCGGCCAGTGGTCCTCGGGCCGGTCGAAGCCGGCCGAGCCCAGCCAGTCCTGCAGTGCGAGTTCGTGGCTGTCGCGGATGCCGAGCCTGCGCTGTTCGGGGCTGTCGACGAAGAACAGCCCACCGAACGACCAGTACGCCTGACCACCGACGTTGGCGGCGTTCTCCTGGTCGACGATTAGCACGCGCCGGCCCCGCTCGACGAGCTCGCAGGCCGCGACCAGACCGGCCAGGCCGGCTCCTACGACTATGACGTCAGCGTCCACAGGACGCTACGTTAGCCCTGCCCGCTGTGCGCGGAGCTCAGGCGGCGTCGGTGAGCGCCACGGGCGTCGTCCAGCTGTAGACCGCCGGTGCGCACCGGTGCATGAGCGCGAGGTCGACGGCGTCCAGCACGGCCTGCCGCGGACCGGGACGGTGCAGCTGTTTGGCCGACACCGCGAGCCGGACCATGCCACCGCGGCGGGCGGTGCGGTCGGCGGTGAGCACCAGCGTGCGGCACCACCACGGTTCGGTGAGGAAGCCGGCGCCGATACCGACGACGCGGGCGCGCACGGTGGTCTGCCGCACCAGGTCGGTGATCCCGGTGAGGCCGGCCATCAGACGGAAGCCGTTGCGGGGCAATGCCGTCACGGTGCCCTGCGAGACGGTCCAGCCGGGGGCGGCGAACAGCCGGGTGCGCAGACCGAGGTGTTCGAGCACCCGGTCGGCGCCCATCAACCGCAGGTTGGCCTCGTGCGCGGGCAGGGTGGCGAACTCGCTGCGGCGCTGCTTGGTCGCGGCCTCGTCGAAGCCGTGCAGCACGATGGCGGCGCCGTCCGCGCGGCGTTCTGTCAGCCAGCCCACCGTCCGCTCGTCGCGGTCCAGCCGGTAGCCCCCCTTGAGGCGGGGGGCGACCAGGAACGACGACGGCACGTTGCGCGCGTCGAGTTCGGCGCAGAACGAGGCGACGTGGGGCAGCGTGCGTTCGCTGATATGGGCGATCGAGACGATCAGTTGTCCAGCCACATGTGCAGTGTGGCAACGCCAGGTGTCGTGACGGTTGCCGACACGTGGGCGGGAGTTGTCTATCGCGGCAAGACCGCTTCGATGGCGGTGATGACCTCCGGTGCGTCCGGCTCGGTGCGCGGACGGAACCGGTTGACCACGGAGCCGTCGGGTGCGATGAGGAACTTCTCGAAGTTCCACTGGATGTCACCGGCCTCGCCGCCGGCGTCGGGTGTCTTGGTCAGCTCGACGTAGAGCGGATGCCGGTCCGGCCCGTTGACGTCGGTCTTGGCCAGCAGCGGGAACGTCACGCCGTAGTTCTGCGAGCAGAAGGTCTGGATCTCCTCGGCACTGCCGGGCTCCTGGCCCATGAACTGGTTGCAGGGCACGCCGATGACGGTCAGGCCGCGCCTGCCGTACTCCTGGGCCAGCCGCTCCAGGGCGCTGTACTGCGGCGTCAGACCACATTTCGAGGCGACGTTCACCACGAGCACCGCGCCGTCGGTGATCTCGGCGAGGTTGGTGGGGGTGCCGTCGAGGGTGGTCAGCGGGATGTCGGACAGCGACGTGTCAGCCATGTCCGCACGCTACCGCAGGCCCTGGGTCAGCGACCGAAGAGCATCGTGGCGGTACGGCGGGCGGTGGCGATCGGATCGGCGTCGGTGTCGACGGCCTGGTTGAGCCAGAGCAGCGAGAAGCCGTGCACCAGCGACCACGCGGCGAGCGCGGCGGCTTCGGGATCGGCCTCGGCACGGTCGTCGGCGAGGGTGCCGACGCCGCGGGCCAGCTC
>NZ_JAUMSQ010000229.1:0-10171 GCF_030519285.1 Mycolicibacterium arseniciresistens | reverse complement strand
ACAACGGCCGCCGCACCCGCGGCAGCGGTGGTCGGCGCCGACTGCTCGCCGGCCGGCAGCACCGCCACCACCGCCGACGGTTCCACCGCCTACTGCGAAACGCTGCAGGGCACCGACTCGACCATCTGGTCGCTGACCCAGGGCGACATCCCGAGCCCCACCGTCACCACGGCGCCGACCGACGAGCCGCTACCCGCGGAGGAGGAGCCGCCGGTGCGGGTCTGCATGCAGCAGACCGACATGACCCGCCGCGAGTGCCGCCGGTCCATCCGCGAGAGCAACGGGCTACCGCCGCTGTGAAATTCGCCGTCGTCGCACCGGTAGCCGCCGGGGTCACCGCCGATCCGAAGTGGATGGCGGATTTCGCCCGCCACGTCGAGGACTGCGGGTTCGAGTCCGTCGTCGTCGTCGAGCACACCGTGCTGATGACCGAGTACGACAGCGTCTACCCCTATGACGACTCGGGCCGCGTCGAACTCGCCGCGGATTGCCCTGTTCCCGACCCATTGGACCTGCTGGCGTTCCTTGCGGGACAGACCGAACGCCTGGTGCTGGCCACCGGTGTGCTGGTGCTGCCCAACCACCACCCCGTCGTGCTGGCCAAACGTGCGGCGACCGTGGACGTCCTCTCGGGCGGGCGGCTTCGGCTGGCGGTCGGCACCGGGTGGCTGAAGGAGGAGGTGGAGGCCTGCGGCGCGCCGTTCCACGCCCGTGGCCGGCGCGCCGACGAACAACTCCAGGTGCTGCGCACGCTGTGGGAGCACCGGCCGGAGGGCGCGGACTTCACCGGCGAGTTCTTCACCTTCGCCAACGCGATGAGCTATCCGAAACCGTTGTCGCACATCCCCGTACACATCGGCGGTCACAGCCGTGCCGCGGCCCGGCGGGCAGGCCGATTCGGGGACGGCTTCCAGCCCCTCGGCGTGGCCGGCGCGGAGCTGATCGGCTTGCTCACCGAGATGCGCGAGAGTGCACAGGCCGCGGGCCGCGACCCCGCCGTGCTGGAGGTGTCGCTGGGACATCTGGTCGCCCGGGTGGACGCGGCCCGTGCGGAGAAGCTCGCGGCACTCGGCGCGGACCGGCTCGTGCTGGCGATGCCGCCCGTCCGGGACATCGCCGACGCTCGCGAGCTGCTCTCCGACTGTGCCCGCAGACTGGGGCTGCGGCCGTGACGCTCGACGTGCCCGACCGGCTCGCCGTCGCCGACCTCGTGCACCTGTACGCCGCGGCGGTCGACGACCGCCGGTTCGATGACGTGGTCGCCCTGTTCACCGACACCGCGGAGCTGTGGCTGCCCGACCCGCCGCGGGCGCTGGAGCCGGTGCGCCGCCATCACGGACAGGACGGGGTGCGCACGGCGCTTGCCGCCGTCGCCGGCGTGCAGCGCACCGAGCACGCGATCCTCGGCGAGGTTTATGCCGAGGGGCCGCACCATGATTACGCCCTCGGGCGGGTCACCTGCATCGCGCACCACTGGACCGTCGAGGACGGCCGTGTCACCGACGTGGTGTGGCATCTGCGCTACGACGACGAGTACCAGCGCACAAAATCGGGCTGGCGGATCCACGGCCGCGCACTGACCATCAACGCGATCGAGATCCGCCCGGCCCGGGTGGTCAGGCCGCACCCTCCGCGCAGTCGGCTAGATCGGGCTGGCGCATCAGACGGTCCAGCAGGGGCCGCTGGCCCTTCAGCAGCTTCTCCCGGGCCGCCGCCACGGGGAACCAGGCCACCCGGTCGATCTCCGGGAACTCCCTGAGCGTTCCCGATCCTTTCGGCCACTCGATGGTGAACGTGTTGCTCACGCAGCCGTCGAGATCGAGGTCGCCCCGGACCGCGAAGACGGTGACCACCTTGCCGCCGGGTTGTCTGACCGGGTCGAAGCGCGTCGGCGCGCCGGCGGGTGGCTCCTTGCCGAGCTCCTCGCCGAACTCCCGCTGCGCGGCCGTCCACGGGTCCTCGCCGTCGGCGTACTCCCCCTTGGGCACCGACCAGGCGCCGTCGTCCCTACGCGCCCAGAACGGGCCTCCGGGATGACCGAGCAGCACTTCGACGACGCCACCGGTCACCCGGTAGAGAAGCAGGCCCGCACTGAGTTTCGGCACCGCGCCATTCTCCCCTCAGCGGAACAACCGCGCCGCACCGAGTACGGCGTCCGGCAGCATCCGCGCCAGGTCCGCGGTGGCGTTCCGCCCGGCTCCGAACACGGCTCCCAACGACCGCTCCACCCGCCACCGCACGGCGTCGAGGTCGCGAAGGGGACGCAGCGACTCCGGTTCGTGAAGGGGGTGGATCGTGCAGCGCGCCGCGCCGGAGCCGTCGGCGTCGAGGATGCCGTTCACCGCGGCGCGGGCGGCCTCGTTGGCGGCCTCCATGGTCGCCAGATCGGTGTTGGTACGTACGAAGTCGGCGGCCAGGAACAGGTTGGGGATCGCGGTGGCGGCCGGTGGTCGGTCCGGCAGTGACCCGGCGGTGTTGATCAGCAGCGGTTCGGCATTGGTCACCACCGCCGGATCGGGGAAGCCGATCGCGGGGTCGAGGAACCAGTCGACGATGTTGGCGCGGTCGAGCGATCCGTCGTCGATGTGGTCGAGGATCTGCCCCCACACCTCTTCTCGGATCTCGCGTTCGGTGCACTGGATCGCCGGTTTGCCGGTGCACCTGCCTGGCGTGTACCAGTCCGACACGTCGATGGACAGGATGCCGCGCACGGTGCCGTCGCCGCGGGCAGACAGGTCCACATCGGGCCAGAACTGCTTCTGCGAGATCGCGGTCAGCGCCCATTCGGAGTCGACGAACAGCGCATGTCCGTGGGCCAGAGGCACGTCACGGTCCAGGAAGAAGATCACCCCGTTCATCCACCGCGTGATCAGTCGTTTGAGCCCGGCCAGTCTTGGCTCGGCGGTCTTGAGTTCAGGGGTGATCAGGACGTCGAGGCGCTCCACCGGCATCGCCGAGACGAAGTGGTCGGCGGTGATCTCGACGACTCCGCCCGTCGACCCTTCGCCGTCCGCCGCGGTGAGCACGACGGTGGAGACCCGACCGTCCGAGCATCGGATCCCGGTGACCTCGTGCCGCCGGTGGAATCGCACCCCCCGCTGCTCCAGGTGGCGGACCCACGGTTCGATCCACACCTCGCTCGTCGGCCCGTCGAGCACGCGGTCCACCGGTCGGCTGCGATCGACCATGTCGAACAGGATCTGCCACAGGATCAGCCCACCGGTGCGCGCCGACATGTGTCTGGCCTGCGCGGCGACGAGCGAGCGGGTCAGGCCGTCGACGAGGAACCTGCGGTACTTCTCCGACCGCGCGTCGGCGTCGGTGAAGTCCCACCAGCTCATGTGCTCCCACTGCTGCTCACGGCGCTCGTCGCACGACAGCAGGAAGGTGAGCATGCGGCGCAGGAAAAAGGTGAGGTCGTTCGGCGGAATGCGCAGTTGGACCGCGAAATCCCACAGGAAACGCAGCAGGGCCGTGAGCTCGTCGGGTGTCGTCGGCAGGTCCGTGGGCGCGATCAACTCGTTGCGGCGGCCGGACTGGGCCAGCAGGATCTGCGTGGCCGGCGTGAGGTGCCCGACCGCGAACCCGGAACCGGTGGGAATCCGGCTCATCGTGTCGGTGAGGTGGCGGTAGAAGCCGGGAAAGAACCGGAAGCCGTGTTCGGCGGGAAGGTCCGCCCGGCCACCGACCCCCGATCCCGCCACCGGTATCGAGCGCGCCTTGCCGCCGAGTTCGGCGTTGCGCTCGTAGACGTCGACCTCGTAGCCGCGTTCGATCAGCTCGTGCGCGGCGCTAAGTCCGCCGACCCCGCCCCCCAGAATCGCCACAGTGGCCATTGCCCGACCCTACGGTGCGGTCGGCCGCCGCACCGTGCGACCACACCCGGCGGGGCGCGAAACCCGTTGCCGGATCACCTCATCGACGGCCCTAGTAGGAGCGGTCGCCCTCGCTGTCGTCGATGAAGTCCCACCGCCCGTCGTCGACCTGGACCTCCATCCGCCAGCCCAGCTCGTTGCCCTCGACCTGGTCGACGAACCAGGCGTGCGCGTCGTCGGCGCTCTCGATGTCCTTGGTCTCGACGACATCGCCCTTCGGATTCAGCACACGGTAGGTAGCCATGGTGGTTCTGTTCCCACTCGGCGGGTTTTGAATCAATCCACCTTCGGCATCGGGATGCCCTCGCTGGCCGAGAACTGAGCGTCGTCGGCCGATGACAACCCGATCGACACCACCGACCGGGCGAAGAACACGTCGGTGAGGTAGGCCAGCGACACCGCCCACCGGTTCACCAGCCGCGGGATCGCGTACAGGTGGTAGGCGCGGGTGACGACCTTGGCGGGGAAACCGGACAGCCGGACGTTGAGCGGGTTGGCCACCGCGTAGCGCGGGCCGAGGTCGACGACGAGGCCCATGTTGCGGTGCTTGTACTGCTTCGGGGTGCCGACGCCGAGGCTGGCCGCGACGTTGCGGGCCAGCACCTTGCCCTGCCGGGTGGCGTGCTGCGCGGTGGGCGGGGTGATCTTGCCGGGCTGCGTGAGGTCGGGCACCGCCGCGGCGTCGCCTGCGGCGAACACGTCGGGATGGCCGGGCACCTGCAGATCGGTCTGCACCTTGAGCCTGCCCTTCTCGGTCGGCAGGCCGAGGTTCTCGATCAGCGGCGCCCCGGTCACACCGGTGACCCATGCGACGGTGTGCGTGTCGATGCGTGAGTCATCGGTCAGCACAACGTGGTCGGCGTGCACCTCCTTGAGTGAGATGCCAAGCCGCACGTCGATGCCGCGGCCCCGCAGCACCCGCATCGCGGCGGCGCCGAGCTTCTCCCCCACCTCGGGCATCACCTGCTCGGCGAGGTCGAGCAGCACGAAGCGCACCGCCTGGGGATCGAAACCCATCGAGTCGGCGGCGGCGTCGGCGAGGGCCCGCAGCTGAACCGCGAGCTCGGTGCCCGAGTACGAGGCGCCGACCACGACGACGGTGCGTCGCGCGGCGGCCTTCGCCGGATCGTCGTCGTTGTTGGCCAGCTCGAGTTGTTCGAGGACGTGGTCGCGCAGATACAGCGCCTCCGCGGTGGACTTGAGCCCGCGGGCGTGCTCGGCGAGGCCGGGCACGTCGAACAGCCTGGTGACCGAACCGGGGGTGAGCACCAGGCGGTCGTAGGACATGCTGCGCGAACGCTGCTCGGGATCGGTGAAGGTGACCGTACGGCCGTCGAAGTCGACGCTGTCCACGCGGCCGCGCACCGCCTTCACCCCGCGCAGGGCGTTGGCGAGCGGAATCGTGACGAAGCGGGCGTCGACCAGTCCACCGGCGACGTCGGGCAGCAGCGGGGTGTACAGCATGTAGTCGACCGGCGAGATGATCGTGATGTCGACCGACGAACCGCCGTTCGACTCGTCGTGTTTGCGCAGGATCTTGGCGAGTTGGCGGGCGCATTCAAATCCGGTGAATCCGCTGCCCACGATCACGACGGACGTCATCGCGACCATTTTACGGTGCGGCCCCGCGCGGGGCGGTGCCATGCTGGAGCGGTGACGGGTCCACGGTCGGAGCAGCGCGCGCGAACGCTGGATCGGCTGGGCTGGCTCTGGTCGGCCGCCGCGGTGGCACCGGTCGCCGGTGGCGCGGCGGCTGCGTACCGGACGCTGTTCATGACGCTGCGGCGGATGGTGGTCGGCAGGCGGATGGCGGTCAGGCTGGACGCAGGCGATCTGACGCTGACCGTGACCGAGTTCGATTCCCGCCTCGACATGCGGGCGCTGTCGGTCGGCCAGCTCGGCGAGGTGCGACTGTCCGCCCGCGACATCAGCTGGGCGGGAAGTAGATTCGATACCGCCGCCGCGGTGCTCCACAACGTCGCGCTGCGGCCGTCGGCGCCGCCAGTGCTGGTGGCCGCGCCGGTGGAACTCACTCTCGACGTCCCCGAGGCGGCGCTTGACGAGCTGCTCCGCTGGGCGGCGCCGAGACTGTCGGGCGCCGTCGGCACCGACGGTGTGGCCCGGTTGCAGCTCGTCCGCAGGCCCGGCCTCGGCTGCGTGGAGGTCGACGCCCAGCTCGACGGCTCCACGCTGTGGCTGCGACCGCGCGGCGTCACCCTGCGGCGCAAGCGGTGGGCGCTGCCCGGACGCACGCCGGGATATCGGGTGCGGCTGCCGGAACTGCCACACGGTCTGGAGCTCACCGGTGTCAGCTTCGCCCCAGGCGTGGTGCGGCTGTCGGGCGTCGTGCCCGAATGGCGGATGGCCATGCCGCGCACCCGTCTGGAGTACCTGATCGGCCAGCTCAGCGCGGTCGGACGACCGCTCAACCTGACGCGCATCGTCAAGCTGCGGTAGCGGCTCACGTGTGGGCGGGCGTGTTGGCGAACCGGTCGACGATGGCCTGGCAGAACGCGGGCAGGTCGTCGGGTGAGCGACTGGTGATCAGGTTGCCGTCGATGCACACCTGCTGGTCGACGACGGTCGCGCCGGCGTTGCGCAGGTCGGTGCGGATGCTCACGTATGACGTGAGCGTGCGGCCCGCGACGACGCCCGCCTCGACCAGGGTCCATGGCCCGTGGCAGATCGCGGCGACGGGTTTCCCCGAATTGACGAAGTCGCGGACGAAGTTCACGGCGGCCTCGTCCTTGCGCAGCTTGTCCGGGTTGATCGTGCCGCCGGGCAGAATCAGCCCGTCGTAGTCGTCGACACTGGCATCGGCGACCGCCCGCTGCGCGGTGAGGGTGCCCGCCGGCTCCAGATCGTGGTTGCGGGCGTCGATGTCGCCGGCCTGCAACGACAGCAGTTCGGTCTGCCCGCCCGCGTCATGGACGGTGTCGCGGGGTCGTGCGAACTCGACCATCTCGACCCCGTCGGCGGCCAGGATCGCGATCTTCCTGCCCTCGAGTTCATTCGGCATGGTGCTCCTCCTCTGCGGTCGTGGCTGTTCCCGATGTCTCGGCTACCCGGGCCTCCGGCGCCTCAACCCGCCGGAGCCGCCCCGTCGCTAGAGTCTCGGTTCGTGTCCGGATACACCCGCTACGTCGCACTCGGCGACAGCCAGACCGAAGGACTGTGGGACGGCGACGACTCGAGCGGTCTGGCGGGCTTCGCGGACCGACTGGCGGCCATCCTCGACGCGCAGCGGCCGGGGCTCGAATACGCCAACCTGGCTGTGCGGGGCCGTCGCATCGCCGACGTCAAGCACGACCAACTGCCGCGGGCGCTCGCGATGGCGCCCGACGTCGTCACCCTCTGCATCGGCATGAATGACGTGACCAGGCCCGGCAATTCGTTCGACCGCGCGCTCCGTGACCTCGACGAGGTGTACGTCTCGCTGGCCCGTTCCGGCGCCACGGTCGTCACCACCACCTTTCCCGACATCGCACAGATCCTGCCGATCGGCCGTGTGCTGGCCGCACGCGTGCGCCGGATCAATTCCGTCATCCGCGACGCGAGCTCGCGGCACGGCTTCCGCCTGGTCGATCTGTTCGGCGCGCCGTCGATGCGGGAACCGGACACCTGGAGCATCGATCGGGTGCACGGCTCGCCGAAGGGACACGCGTTGTTCGCGGCCGCCGCGGCCGAGGCGCTCGCCCTGCCGGGCAGCAGCCACGACTGGGCGCACAGCGGCGCCGACGTGGCCTGGCCGTCCTGGCGCACCAGGTTGACCTCGCAGGCCCTGTGGACCCGCAACATGTTGATGCCGTATCTGTGGTGGCACCTGCGGGGGCAGGCCGTCGGCGACGACCGCGGTCCCAGGCGGCCGGAACTGCGGCGGGTGCGGCCGGAGCCGGCGTGAGGCGGGGCGGGCGGCCTAGAAGCCGAAGAGCCCCAACGGGATCTGCGGGATCTCGCCGTTGCCGAGGCGGCTCACCATCGCCGGGCAGAACATCGAGATCGCCAGGCCGGTGAACATGGTGGCGGCGCCCAGCGGCATGCCCGCGGTGTCGGCGACCTTGGCGGTGGCGTCGGCGGCCCCCTGACCGGGGTCGGCGAGCATCGGGCACACCTGCTGGCCGAGGGCCACCGTGTCGGCCGGGTTTCCGGTCGCCAGGCCGGCGTCGGCGAGCGAGCGCAGGAAGGCGTCGTCGGCGGGTTCCGCCTGCGCGGGGGCGGCGAGGAGAGTGGAACTCACGGCCAACGCGGCGGCGAGGGTCAGGGCTCGAATGCCCGGTCGTTGTCTGCGCTGCACCGGAGGAATCGTACGCTGTCGGGATGCCGGACATCACCTCGAAGCCACCCTCGGACCGCGACGCCGTCACGGACGGTCTGACCCCGCACTTCGAGGACGTGCAGGCGCACTACGACCTGTCCGACGACTTCTTCCGGTTGTTCCTGGACCCGACCCGGACCTACAGCTGCGCGTACTTCGAGCGTGACGACATGACCCTCGAGGAGGCGCAGTACGCCAAGATCGACCTCGCACTGGGCAAGCTCGGCCTGCAGCCGGGCATGACGCTGCTCGACGTCGGCTGCGGGTGGGGCTCGACGATGCTGCGCGCGATCGAGAAGCACGATGTCAACGTGATCGGCCTGACGCTGTCGGAGAACCAGAAGGCGCACGTCGAGACGTTGTTCGCGGCGCTGGACAGCCCGCGCAGCCGGGAGGTCCGGCTGCAGGGCTGGGAGGAGTTCGACCAGCCGGTCGACCGCATCGTGTCGATCGGCGCGTTCGAGCACTTCGGCTTCGACCGTTACGACGACTACTTCGCGATGGCGTACGACGCGCTGCCCGACGACGGCGTGATGCTCCTGCACACCATCACCGGGCTACACCCCAAGGAGATGGCCGAGCGGGGCATGCCGCTGTCGTTCCAGTTCGCCCGGTTCGTGAAGTTCATCGTCACCGAGATCTTCCCCGGCGGCCGGCTGCCGTCGATCCCGATGGTGGAGGAGCACGGCACCAAGGCCGGGTTCACGGTGTCGCGGGTGCAGTCGTTGCAGCCGCACTACGCGCGCACCCTCGACCTGTGGGCCGCCGCGCTGGAGGCTCGCCGCGACGACGCCATCGCCATTCAGTCCGAAGAGGTCTACGACCGGTACATGAAGTACCTGACCGGATGCGCGGACATGTTCCGGGTCGGCTACATCGACGTCAACCAGTTCACGATGGAGAAGTGAGCCGGCTCAGATACCCGTCCAGCTCTCGTCGATCATCTCGGCGACGTTGATCACCTGGGCCTGTTGCGATGCGGGACTGTCGATCTCGCCGGCGACGTGTGCGGCGATGAACCGTTTCACCTCGGCGTCGATGCCCCCGATGATGCGTACCACCTCCGCGCGCAGCGTCTTGGACGTCACGTGGATGGTGATGTCCGACGGCCGCGGCTTCTTGACGTCGAGGATGAGCAGCAGGGGTTCGGCGGCGAGCGCCGACGCGCGCAGCGCGATCTCGCCGTAGACCACGAACCGCGGCTTGTCGATGCGCAGATCGACGACCATGTCGATCTCCAGCGGGATCTTGATGGCGAACGTGATCATCTCGCCGACGTGGCGGGTCACCTTCGGTTCCTGAACCTGGACTTTGGCGGTGACCTTGGCGATCTTGCCCGGACCCTGTGCGATGGGACCGATCTCGAAGGCGTCGCCGGCGATCTCGGCGATCGCGCCACCGACGCGCTCGTCAGTGACCGCGAACTCGTAGAACTTCCGGCCGAATTCCTCGTAGGTCATGTACTCGTGGGCAGCCATGATGCTGTTACGGTCTCACGTCCGCCGCCCCGAGTGAACGCAGCGTGGCCGAACCGCAATCTGCGGGGTCAGCTGTCGCCCTGTTGACTGCGGGCTTCCGCACCGCTCACCTCGTCGTCGAGCGCATCGTCGTTGAAGGTGCGGCCCACGTAGGAGCCGTCGCCCTCGTCGCCCTCTTTGCCGGCGCGAGATCCCGCGACCTTGTTGTCGTCGTCGACGTCGGTCTCGCTCTTGTCTTCGTCCTTGGGGCTGGTCACCTAGACGGTCTACCCGGTTCGCCGCCGGCTAACCGCCGGCCCCGCCGTCGTCGGCGTAGTACTGCAGCGCGGTCACCGTGTACCGCGGCGTGCTCAGCCCGGCGATCAGCACGCCGTGCCGGCCGTCACGGCTGACGGTGGCGACGACATTTCGGCCCGCGGCGACGAGCTTGTCGGTCGACGCGCCGGCCAGCAGGCTCGACAGCGCGGTCCGCGAGATCGGGCCCCGCGCGCCGTCGCGGATCG
>NZ_JAUMSQ010000228.1:0-5185 GCF_030519285.1 Mycolicibacterium arseniciresistens | reverse complement strand
CGCGCCGGCCAGCAGGCTCGACAGCGCGGTCCGCGAGATCGGGCCCCGCGCGCCGTCGCGGATCGGCGCCGACCCCGGCAACCGGCGGCGCACGGCGATCTCGTCGCCGCCCGCCGCGTCGGCGAGAAACCGGGCGAAGCTGCGCTTCCCGCGCCTGCCCACGCCGCGGAAACCGAGGAGGAATCCGGCGGTCCCGTGCAGCCCCTGGTTGCGCAGCAGCGCGCCCGACAGTCGCACGCCCGCCGGTGCGGCGCCGACGCCGGCGCGCAGAAACTGACCGACCATCGCGGGCAGTTCCCAGTACGCCTGCAGCCGGGTGATCCGCAGGTCCACCGGGTCGAGGTCGTACCGCAGGTAGGCGGGGATCAGCATGGTGACCGACGGGCTCATCACGACCTCGAGGGTGACGTCCCGGATGACGGTCGCGCCGGCGACGATGTCGCGGCGGGAGTGGGCGGTGATCTGCCGCGGCGCGATGAACGTGCGGTAGAAGCGGTCCATCTCCTCGCGGCCCCGGTGTGCGCGCGAACCCACGGGATCCTCGATCAGGGCGGTCGCGGCGAACAGGTCGAGCCAGCCCGCGCGGTCGTGGGCGGCCGCCCTGAGCAGGGATTGCTGCGCGGCGGCGAGCGTGTCGGCACGCGAGAAGGCCATATGGCGGTTTACCACCCGGCCGGTGCGGACCGGCGGGCAGACTGGGTGAGTACCGTGGAAGTCCAGGCTGCTGCCAGGAGGAGGACGGCGATGAGCAATGGACCTTTCGGATTCGATCCCGACGACCTCGACCGGGTGGCGCGGGAGGCGCTCGAGGGCGTCAGCAGGTTGTTCAGCACCTCGGGTGAACGCGCCGGGTGGGGAGCCCTGGTCGACGAGCTCGGGCGGTCCTCCCGGCCCCGCACCGAACCGGAGACCACCGGTGAGGCCGGCGACGGAGTCTGGGCGATCTTCACCGTCGACGACAACGGTGGCGCCCGCATCGAACAGGTCTATCCGACCGAACTCGACGCACTGCGGGCCAACAAGAACAACACCGACCCGGCGCGCCGGGTCCGGTTCCTGCCCTACGGCATCGCCGTCAGCGTCCTGGACGCCAGTTCCGAGGACCGCCCCGAAGAGCGCACCGAAGAGTAAGCCCGGGAGTAACGGGGAAATCTCTCGTCGGCACCGCGGCAGCCGTTAGGATTTGCGGCGCGGGGCCGACGAATGCAGCGCTGGGCTGGTCAGATCTGAGGGTGGACATGTTTCGCAGACTTCTCGTGAGCGCGGCGGCAGCCGGCGCGGTGATCGCACTGGCACCGGGCGCCGCGGCGGACCCGCAGACCGACTACCCGGACGATCCGGGGCGTTACTCGACCGACGTGCCCGGCATGAACTACGAGGCCCGGCTCAGCGCGCCGTGCTTCAACTGGGAGCGCAACGTGTTCGGCCGCGGTCGCGGCGGCGAGCCGCTGCAGTGCAAGTACATCCCCAACCAGACGCAGCCTCCGGGCAGCGGCGGGTACTGGACCAGCTCGTATGCTCTCTACGGCGTCCAGCAGGTCGGTTCGCCGTGTCCCAGCCCGCAATCGGCGGCACAGTCACCCGACGGCAAGCCGATGCTGTGCCTCGGTGCCCGGGGCTGGCAGCCCGGGGTGAAGACAGGCGCCGGCTTCTTCCCGATGTGATCACCCCGACCATACAGATGTTGCAGCAATGTATGGTCTTGGCATGACCAGCGGCGCCGTCGCCTTCGACCTGTCCACCGTCTTCGGCACCGTCGCACAGGCGATCCCGGACCACACCTTCCTGGTCTGGCGCGACCGACGGCTGAGCTACGGCCAGGTCGAGGCCCGGGCGACCGGCGTGGCCAACCATCTCGCGAGCCGCGGCCTCGGCTGCCACGTCGAACGCCCCGACCTCGGCGGGCACGAGTCCGGTCAGGACCATCTCGGCATCTACCTGCGCAACGGCAACGAGTACATCGAGACGATGGTCGGCGCGTTCCGCGCGCGGGTCGCGCCGTTCAACGTCAACTACCGCTACGTCGGCGAGGAACTGGTCTACCTGTTGACCGACGCCCGGGCCAGGGCGCTCGTGTACGCCGCCGAGTTCGCCCCGCAGGTCGCGGCCATCCGTGACCAGCTGCCGCATCTCGAGGTGCTCATCCAGGTGGCCGACGGCTCGGGCAACGACCTGCTGCCCGGCGCCGTCGACTACGAGTCGGTCACCGAGTCGCCCGCCCCCGCGTGCGGACTGCCCACGCCGTCGGGCGACGATCTCTACGTCCTGTACACCGGCGGCACCACCGGCATGCCCAAGGGCGTGCTGTGGCGCCAGCACGACATCTTCATGTCGTCGATGGGCGGGCGCCCCTTCGGCAGCGACACGTTCCTGACCTCGTACGCCGAACTCGCCGAGAGCGCCACCGCGTCGGCCGGTGTGATGTCGATGCTGATGATCCCGCCGTTCATGCATGGCGCCGCGCAGTGGGCCACGTTCACCGGCGTGACGATGGGCGGAAAGATCGTCATTCCCGACCACGTCGACCGGCTGCGGCCCGAGGACGCGCTGCGGGTGGCCGAGCGGGAACGCGTGCTGAGCATCCCGATGGTCGGCGACGCCGTCGCACGCCCGCTGGTCGAGGAGATCGAGCGGGGCGACTACGACCTCTCGGGCCTGGTCACGATGACCAACGGCGGTGCGCCGCTGTCCCCCACGGTGCGGGACCGGATCCTGGCCGCCGTGCCGCATGTCATGGTGATGGACGCGGTGGGGTCCTCGGAGTCGGGCGCCCAGATGAGCGCCTACACCGCGGCAGGTGCGGCGGAATCGGGAGCGAGGCCGGCGGTCTTCGACCCGCAGGCCGACACGGCCGTGGTGTCCGCCGATCTGACCCGGGTGCTCGGCCCGGGCGAGGGTCAGGGCTGGCTGGCCCGGCGGGACCTGATCCCGCTGGGGTATCTGGGCGACGAGGCCAAGACCGCGAGGACGTTCCCGACGATCGACGGGGTCCGCTGGTCGGTGCCCGGCGACCGGGCCAACGTCCTCGACGACGGCCGGATCGAGCTGCTGGGCCGCGACTCGGTCACCATCAACTCCGGCGGTGAGAAGATCTTCGTCGAGGAGGTCGAGCGGGCCATCGCCGCGCACCCCGCCGTCTACGACGTCGTGGTGGTGGGACGGCCGTCGGAACGCTGGGGCAGCGAGGTCGTCGCCGTCGTCCAGTTCGCCGACGGCAGCTCGGCCACCGACGACGAGCTCGTCGATGTCTGCACGAAATCCATTGCGCGCTACAAGATCCCGAAGGCGTTCATCCGGACGACGAAGGTGGTGCGGTCACCGGCGGGCAAGGCCGACTACCGGTGGGCCAAGGCGCTGGCGACGGATTCGGTGGCGGGCAGCACCGCCTGACGGCGCCGCCTCATGTAGCGGGAACGGCGCCCAGCACCCGCTGCAGGTCGGGCTTCATCGCCTGCAGTTGCTGGCCCCAGTAGGCCCAGCTGTGGGTGCCGTCGGGGAAATCGAACATCCCGTTGCGGCCGCCCGCTGCGACGTAGCGGTCGCGGAAGGCGATGTTGGACTTGATCGCGAAGCCTTCGAGGAATCCCAGGCCCGCGACCGGTGCGGTGGACCCCGCGGCGTCGACGCCGGTCGGGGTGCCGTTGCCGCAGTAGATCCAGACCCGGGTGTTGTTGGCCACGAGCCTGTCGACGTTGACCGTGGGATCGTTGCGGGCCCACGCCGGGTCGCCCGGCGGTCCCCACATCGCATCGGGGTTGAACCCGCCGTTCCACATCATCGCGACGCGGACCTGGCCCGCCCATTCGGGGGCGGACAGGTTGAGGAAGCCCGACAGCGAACCGGCGTAGACGAACAACTGCGGGTGGTGGGCGGCGAGCACGAGCGCGGACGACCCGCCCATCGAAAGACCGACCGCCGCATTGCCACTCGCCGCGACATCGCGGTTGGCCGCCAACCACGCCGGCAACTCCTGAGTCAGGAACGTCTCCCACTTGTAGGTGTAGGTGCCGCTGTTGCCGACCGCAGGCTGGTACCAGTCGCTGTAGAAGCTGGACTTGCCGCCGACCGGAAGCACCATCGACAGGCCTGAGCCGTTGTACCAGTCGAACACCGCCGTGTTGATGTCCCACCCGTTGCGGTCGTCGCCCGCCTCCATGCTGTCGAGGAGGTACACCGCGTGCGAACCCGGACCGCCGCTGAGGAATTCGACGCGGATCGGGCGGCCCATCGCCGCTGAGGGAACCTCGAGTTGTTCGACGGGCAGGTCCGGGCTGGAGTACGCGTCGGCGGTGACCGTTCCGGCGGTGCACGCTATCAGCGCGGAGAGCACCGCGACGGCGGTGAGCCGTCCCAGCCGTCGTGACCATCGCATATCAATGAACGCCATCACTGACCCCCACCTTCGTCCGATCCAGGCTGGGGCGGACGATACGCGCGAGCCCGGTTCCGCGGCCGGTTTTCGACATTCCCCGCGCGGACGGTGTCAGCGCCCGAAACACGCTGTGGCGGGCCACAATCAATGTGGATGCATCCTCACTCAACGGTTGCGCTCCGGCGGTGACGATTTCAGCTGCGGCACAGACGGTTTGGATGAACGCACCGCGCGCAGACATCTGCGCCGCGGGCCGGCGGGCAACGCAGCACCGGCTAGCGGTGCCCCGGCCAGGCCGGGGCACTACCATCAGCCGGTGCCCGCACACACAGGGCGATGGCAATCGCTGCACACCCGGCTGCTGAGGCTGGTGGTGCGCCCGACGGCGCCACCGCTGTGGGTCGGGGTGCTGGTCGCGGTCGGGTTCATCGTCGCCGAGACGCTGCTGGTCCTGCAGCTCAAGCGGGTGGCCCCGGAGAACGCGTTCGGGGCGGTGTTCCTGCTCGGCGTGCTCGTGGTGTCGGCTGCCTGGGGGCTCGGCCTGGCGGTCGCCACCTCGGTGGTCAGCGCCGCGGTCTACATGTACTTCCACCTGGAGGGCACCGACAGCGTGGCGCCCGCGCTGTTCGTCTTCCTGCCGCTGGCGCTGCTGGCCAATCTGCTCGCCGGGCAGGCGAGACTGCGGGCCGCCGAGGCCGAGCAGCGCCGCATCGAGGCCGACCTCTCCGCCGAACTGGCCCGCTCGACGCTGCGGGCGGGTGACCTGCGCGACGCACTCGACGGCGCGGGCCGGCGGGTGGCCGAGGTGCTCGG
>NZ_JAUMSQ010000227.1:0-15512 GCF_030519285.1 Mycolicibacterium arseniciresistens | reverse complement strand
CTGCGCAACTCCTGATGTTCCTCAGGCAACTGGAACACGTCGAACATCGGATCTCCTTGAGCCGTCATCGAGCAGGGGTCGTGGTTGAAGGATCGGGTCCTCGGGGTCGGCTCAGGCTCGCCAAGACAGCATTGGCCGCCTGCTCGCCCGAGGCGGCTGCGTCGGCGAGCGAAGGCAGATCGAGTTGATAGTCGCCGGCGAGGAAGACGGATCCGAGCGGATCACGCAAAGTCGGAAGCGAGTGTCGCTGCCCTGGCGCCCAGAAGGGCACGACCCGATGGTGCCGCCGCACCATGCCCTGGTGCAGTTTCCCTTCCAACTCGGGGAACACGATGAGCAAGTCCTTCGCGAACTGCGACACGATGTCTGCATCGGGCAGGTCGAGCAACGCATCGGCATGGGCGCCGCCGGCGAAGCAGGCCAGTGCTCCACCCGGCTTGCGATCGTCGCCACGCCGCATCGCCGCGGCGTGGTTGAAGATCGCCTGAAAGGATAGTTGGGGAGTCGAGACGCCGAAGTAGTCGTCCCAGCGTTGCCGCCCGACTTCGTCGGTGAAGAAGCCCACGATCACGTAGCGGCCGTAAGCGATGTCGTTGAGAGCGTTTCGGTGCTTTCGCGGGAGATCTCGGACCATCCGTTCGGTGATGTCGGCGGGTGTGGTCACGATCGCGCGCTTCGCCCGCAACCGCACGGGTTGGTCAGCAGCGAGATATTCGACCACGATGCCGTCGCCGTCCTGCCGTACCGAGTTCACCGTCGCGTTCAGCCGAATCCGTTCGCCGAGATCCCGGACGAGGACGTCGGTCAAAGTTTGATTGCCACCGACGGGCAGTGAGAAGTTCGGAATTTTCTCTGGGTCGGCCAGCGCGAGGCCCACCGACATGACGAATTGCAGGGCGGCCGTCTCCTCCGGTTCGCATCCCATCCACTGCGCCGACCATGACCGGACGACGGCGGTGGCCAACGCTGATCGGACGCCTTTGAGTAGGTAGGACGCTGGTTTGGCGTCGAGGTTGTCTCGCACACGTTGCGCAAGGCCGCTCTGGGACTCCAGGAATGGCATGGCCGCGAGGATGCGTGTACCGACGATGGCCATCCCGAGTCGGTCCATCATCGTCATCCGTGTGCGGAGCAGGAGGCGAAGGGGATTCGACGTATCGACGACCTCACCATTGACGTACAGTGCGACGCTCTTGTCCGCGAGCGATCCCATCTCGATGCCGTGCCGATCGAGGGCATCGATGAGTGGGCCGGTGCCTTCGGTGAACTGAGTGCCCACGTTGACCCAGTAGTCACCGTCTCGGACGGTCTCGACGCGTCCTCCCGCGCGGTCACTGGACTCGAGGACAACGACGTCGGCTCGGGGCGCCAGCGTGGTCGCGGCCATCAACCCGGCCATTCCGGCACCGACGACGACGACGTCAGTGGCCCGTTCATGCTTCGCATGCGATGTCGATGTCATTTTCCGACTCTCGGGCTCAGGCCGTTGCGTGAGTGCTGCCGCTGGCGGTTCGGGCATCTACTCGCTTGTTGTGCGCGTCGAACACTTGATAGGCGCGGTAGTACGCGAACATCTGCAGGCCCCACGTCGACAGCGCAAAGATGTAGAAGATCGTGTGCTCGGCGTCGTCACCGGGAATGTGGACGAAGTCGTAGGTCGCTGCGATGACGAAGCCGCAGGCCGTTGCGGCGGCCGACCACACGGCATGCTTGCGCTCGCCGATGTTCCACAGGCGCTTGACGAAGTAAATCAAGAACATCGTGGTGAGCACGTTGACCACGATGTAGAAGATCTTGCCGGAGGTGCCGATCTCGTTCGCGAATTGGCTGAGCAGGAAGCCCACCACTGCGGCGAGGGCGAACGCTCCGATATCCACCGCCACGGGCGGCTTGTACCGGTGGGTGACCTTCATCAATCCGAGCACCAGGATCAGCGTGATGCCGATCGACCGGGAGAAGGCGTCCAGGAAGTAGGCAAGGCCGTACATCGGGCTGTCGTGTCCCGCTTTGAGCAGGCCGTATATCAAGAAGTTCGTTCCTGAGGTTGCGACGATGATCCACTCGATGCCGAGCAGGTAGTTCTTGTGCGTTCGGATGAACTTCACTCCGTAGGTGAATCCGACGGCGATCATCCAGATGTCCGCGACCGCGAACAGCAGTTCCCTGATCGACACTTTCTCTCCTTGGATGGTGACACCAGCCGACTGGCGCCGATGGTCAGTTCGTGAGGGCTGCCAGCCGGTCTGATGCGCGGTCTGCGAGCCATCCCGCGTACAGCGCGGGACTGCTGACGAAGCCGCGCCGAAATCGCCTGCGGCCTTGCCAGATCGCCGCCAGGTCCTCGTGTAACGGCGCGCCACCGACGTGGTCGGCCAGCAGACGGCCCACGTACTGTGCCTGGGCGAACCCGTGGCCGTTGCAGGCCAGCGAGTACAGCACGTTGTCCGACGCTTCGCCCGCGACGGGCAGCCAGCTGGAGCTCATGCCGATCCAGCCGCCCCAGGCTTGCCGCGCCTTCACGTCGCGTAATCCGGGAAAGCGTTGGTGGAACCCCCGAACCAGATCGTCAGCGATGGTTCGCGCGGGCATGCGGTCGGGTAGTGGGTTGCGGCCGGTCTGCAGCCGGCGCGTGCCGAATACGATGGTGTTCCAAGGGGTGAGGCGGTAGCTCTCGAGGATCATGTGCAGTGTGACGAGGGGGGCGCGGCTGGTCCAACCGATCTCGTCGAGGCGCTCGGGTGCGATGCGTTCGGTCTCGACGAGCGACGTCCACACGGGGCTGGCGAGATGCTTGGGCGCTATCGACAGCCCGTTGCTGTCGGCGTTGGTGGTCAGCAGCGCCTTGCGTGCCTTGACCATCCCGCTCGGGGTGTCGACGGTGACTCCGTCGCCGGTGTCGGTGACGTCGCGGGCGGAGGTGAATTCGTGAACGCGCACTCCGGCGGCGATCGTCGCGGCTCGCAGTCCGAGGGCGAATTCGCCCGGGTTGAGTGTGCCGCCTACTTTCTCCCGTACCCCGCCGAGGAAGCCCTCGGGTAGCCCGGCCGCAGCGCCTTCGACGAATTCGGCTGACGATCCGGCGCGCGCCATGACTTTGGCGATGCGGCGTGCGTGCCTGAGCTGTCCGTTGGATACGGCGGCCATCACGATGCCCTCCCGTCGGTAGCCGCAGTCGATGTGGTGACCCGCGATGGCGTGCTCGGCGAAGTGCACCGCGTTCTCGGCGAACCGATACAGGTTTCGCAGCCGCTCACGCCTGAGCAGGAATCCCAGCAGCTCGGGATCTGCGGCGATCGAGTTGGTGATGTATCCGGCATTGCGGGAGGTGGCGCCGCTGCCGAGGGTTTTCGCCTCGAGCAGCACCACGTCCGCGCCGGCCTCGGCGAGGCGGAGAGCGGCCGTCATGCCGCCTCCACCGCCTCCGATCACCACCACGTCGCAGTCGACGCCGCCGGTCAGTGGCGCTTCGACCGTGGCGGGTTGCTCCGCCCAACCGGTGTCCGACATCAGCTCCATGGCAGCTCGTCCGTTGCCTGCGCGGGAATGACCGCGGTCCCGCGAGCGCGCGCCGCGATCAAGGGTGGGTTCAATACCTCAGCGCGGCCGGTGTCATCGGAGCCGCGGCAGACGACACGGAGCTCGAAATCAACAGTGCGACTGCGATTTCCCTTCTGCACCAGGGTCGCCTCGGCTTCGACGACGTCGCCGCCGCGGACCGGGGCGAGGAACTCGACGGACGAGTAGCCGGCGAACAGACCCTCATGGCCGTCCAGCTCGATCGACAGGTCCGTGCCGACATCGCCGAAGAGCTGCAAGGAGTAGGCGCCGTCGACCAGGTTGCCGGCGTAGTGCGCGTCGGAGAAAGCGACGTACCGCCGGTGGACCGCTCTGCTCATGAGATCTCCTCGTGGATCGGTCCCAGAGTGCGGGATTGCGCTTCGCCATCGATCTCGACGCCCGGGTAGCCGCGCTTGGCGATCTCGGTGCACATGCGGCGGTATTTGCCGACGCCGCCGACGTAACCCATGAAAGTGTTGGGTTTTCCCGCGACGTTGGAGCCGCGGTACCAGGAGTCGGTCGTGGCGAACAGCGTGGGGGCGACCGTGCGCTCGGTGATGTCCACCCACTCGTCCTGGGCCGCGGCGGTGGCTTCGATCACCGTGGCGCCGGCGTCGCGCGCATGTTCTAGCAGATCGGCGATCCAGTCGACGGCCTGCTCGATCGTCACCACCACGTTGCTCACCAGCGCGGGACTCAGCGGACCGCCGACCATGAAGAAGTTGGGGAAGTCCGCGGCCATGATTCCGAGGTAGGACCGGATGCCGTCGCGCCAGGCGTCCTGCAGCTTCGCGCCGGATGCACCGGTGAGGTTGAGCCCGTAGAGGGGGCCGGTGAAGGCGTCGAACCCGATGGCCAGCACCACGGCGTCCACCTCGTAGCTGGCTTTGGAGGTGATGATCGCGTCGTCGGTCATCGTCTCGATCGGCTCGTCACGCAGTGACACCAATGACACGTTCGGCCGGTTGTATGTCTCGTAGTAGTCGGTGCCGAAGACGCTGCGCTTGGCGCCCAGCGGGTGGTACTTCGGCACCAGCAGCTCGGCGGTGGCTGGGTCTTCGACGATCTGGCGAATCTTGTCGTGGATGAACTCGGACGCGGTCCGGTTTGCCTCGGGGTCGATTAGCAGGTCGGCGAATTCGGCGCCGACACCCTGGAACCCGCTGCGCTCGTACGCCTGCTCGTACCGCCGTCTGCGTTCCTCATCCGAGACGTCGAACGCATTGTCGGTGACGGGGCGATCGGGGATGCCTCCAGGTGAGTGCCTGCACTCCTCACGGATCGCCACATAATCGTCCTTGACGGCGTCGACCTGCTTCGGTGAGAGTTCGGCGTTGCGAGCAGGCATGACGTAGTTCGGGGTGCGCTGGAAGACCGTGAGGTGGTCGGCGACCTCGGCGATCAGCGGGATGGCCTGTACGCCGGACGATCCGGTCCCGATCACGGCGACGCGCTTGCCCGCGAGGTCGCCGAGCGAGGTGTTCCACCGGCTGGTCGACACCTGGAGGCCGGCGAAATTCTGCAGGCCCGGCACATCGAAGTCCTTGGGGGTGGACAGACCGCCGGCGCCCGAGATCAGATAGCGGCTGCGCCGGCTGGCGCCGTTGTCCAGTTGCACCTCCCACAGCCGGTCGGTGGCGTTCCACGTCGCGGCGACCACACGGGTGTTGAAGGTGAAATGCCTGCGCAGGTCGAAGCGGTCGGCGACGTGTTCGATGTAGCGCAGAATCTCGGCTTGCGGCGCGAACCGCTGACTCCATGTCCATTCCTGCTGAAGCGTCTCGTCGAACGAGTAGGAGTAGTAGATGCTTTCGACGTCGCAGCGTGCGCCCGGGTAGGTGTTCCAGAACCAGGTGCCGCCGACGTTTGGCCCGGCTTCGAATCCGGCGAAGGACCAGCCGGAGCTGGTGAGCCGGTGGCACAGGTAGAGGCCGGTGAAGCCGGCTCCGACGCCGATGACGTCGACGACTCCGGAATGTGAAGTGGAGGTGGAATGCATGGCGTTCGCCGCTTTCGTTGAGAGACGGTTTACAGGGGAAGGTCGGGTGAGTCGACGCCGACGACGCGATCGCCGCAGAACACCCGTACGCACTCGCCTGGGGCGTGCCCGCCGATTCCCGCGGCGCCCCAGAAGCTCTGTGCCGATCCATCGGCCAAATCCGCGATGTTGGCGCCGTTGACGCGTACCTCACCCGAGTGCAGCCGCGATCCGACGGTGATCGCGCGATCGGTGTCTCGGCTGAAGACGTACGCGTCGAGACCTGACGGGTTGGCGTTGGCGGTTCGCAGGGCGTCCTCGTCGGATTCCACCGCGTGCAGGCTGATGAGCGGTCCGAACAGCTCGGCTGTGGCCATCGAGGCGTCGATTCCCGTCGCGACTGTGGGTGAGAGGAAGAAACCCTGCATGTCGGGGAGTTTCGCGCGTTGGTGGATGGTGGCACCGCTCGCGCGAAGCCCGTCGATGCGGCTCTGCAGCGTGGCGAAATGAGGGGCATTCGAGATGGGGCCGAGTTCGGTCTTCTCGTCGAGCGAATGCCCGACTTCGATCTGGGAGATGCGGTCGAGCAGCGCATCTAGCAGCGGTCCCAGCAAGGCTTTATGTGCCAGTACCTTTCCGGGTCCCTCGCACCATTGACCGTTGAGCTTGGTCATCCCGTCGAGGATTCCGTCGGCGGCCACGTCGATGTCGGCGTCGTCCAGGACGAGGGCGGGGTTGTTGCCGCCGAGTTCCAGCTGGAGCACCTTGAAGTCCTCGGCGGCTGCTCGGGCGATCGCTCGCCCCGCGGTCGGGCCGCCGGTGAAGGAGACGATCTTCACCCGGGGGTCACCGGTGAGCGCGGCTCCCACGTCGCCCGCGCCGTGGACGAGCTGCAGGGCACCGTCAGGCAATCCTGCTTCGACGAAGCTGTCGACGATTATCTGGGCGCTGCTCGGCGCGTGTTCGGACGGTTTGAGAATGACGGGGCACCCGGCGGCGAGTGCGCTCACCAACTTCGCGGCGGGGATGAAACTCGGTCCGTTCCAGGGGGTGAGGATGGCCGCCGGCCCCCACGGAACCTTGTACAGCCGCACATCGCGGCCGCCGGCACGCAGCGCAGTGCAGCGCGGGATGCTGCGCAGGTCAGCTGCTGTGGAGCGGATGCGATGCGGCAGGAACTGCGCGATCATCCGGGCCTTCGCGATCGGGACACCACTGGTGAGGGCATCGGTGCGGGCGATGTCTTCGATCCGGTTGTCGATGATGTCGGCGGCGCGGTCGATGACAAGGGCGCGTTCTTCGCTCGCGGCGTCGTCCCAGCGGTCGAAGCCGTAGGACCGCTCAGCATGGCGCAGCGCGCGCTCCACGTCGGCCGGACAGGTGGTGATTGAGCGGTGTATGGGCCTGCCGGTGTTCGGGTCGAGGTTCCAGGTGTCAGGGACCGTCGCGCATTCGCACCACTGGCCGGCGATGTAGTTGATCGGCTGCGCAATCGGCAGATTCGGCATGTGCGTTTCCTTCCTGCCCGGGAAAGACGGGTGTGATCGGATCAGACGGTGAGGTCGGCGACGATGCGGGTGACCCCGCCGGACTTCATCGCCTCGAAGCCCTTTTCGATGTCGTGGAACGGGATGATGTCGGTGATCATCTCGTCGAGCAGGAGGCGTCCCTGCAGGTACAGGCGGGCGAATTGCGTGATGTCCTCGCGTGCTTGGCCCGAACCCATGTACGAGCCGATGAGACGCTTCTCCCCGAAGAAGAAGTCCGATGCCGGCAGGGTCAGGTCGGTGCCGTCGGGCGCGATCCCGACCAGGCATGCGGTGCCCGTGGCGCGCAGGACGGATAGCGCGGTGGCAGCCGTGCGTGCCGATCCCACGGCCTCGAACGCGTAGTCCACGCCGTCGCCGAGAAGCTCGGCGATTTCGGTCGCGACATCGGCCGCGCCGTTCACGGCGTGGGTGGCACCGTACGTGCGTGCCGCCGCGAGTCGGGTGTCATCGAGGTCCACCGCAACGATTGCCGAGGCACCAGCGAGTCGCGCACCTTGGATGATGGCCGAACCGACACCGCCGCAACCGATCACGGCAACAGAGGCGCCCGGGCGCACCCGGGCGCCGCGAAAGACCGCCCCGACCCCGGTGACGATGCAGCACGAGAGCAGGCATCCCACCTCGAGACTCACCTCGGCGGGCATCTTCACCAGCGAGTTCTCCCGCATGAGAGTGTGGCGGGAGAACGCCCCGACGTCGCCGAGGCGCTCGACGACCTGGCCCCCGGGCATTTCGAAAGCGGGCCGTGGCCGCTGCCTGATCCGGGCTACCCGCTGACATTGGGTCGAATGGCCGCCCTGGCAGTTGCGGCACAGTCCGCACGAGGGCGTGAGGGCGCCGACGACGCGGTCACCCGGAGCCAACGAGGTGACCGCGGAGCCGACGGACTCCACAACGCCCGCGATCTCGTGCCCGACCACCACGGGCAGGTCGGCTTGCACGGTGCCGGTCATGTAGTGCAGGTCGCTGTGGCACAGACCCACATGGGAGACCGTGATGCGAACTTCGTCCGGTTCGGGGTCGTCGACCTGGATTTCGGTGAATTCTAGTGGTTCGTTCACCGCGGTGAGCAGCGCAGCTTCGGTGGTGATCATCTTCGTCTCCGATCTGGATTGCCTTGTGCGTACGGCGAAGGCGCCGGGTCCTTTGAAGTCCAGAAGTCCGAGATGCCTTCGCTGAAGGCGCCGGAGGCCCATGACTGGCGGGCGGCGTCGTCTTCGCGAGCGAAAGCGGCCTCGATGTCTTCGAGCCGCGGCCGCAGCAGCCTCAGGTGCAGTGCGGTGATTCGGGCATCGCAGTTCCAGTCCCGTGCCACCGCGACTGCGCGGTGCACCAGCGTTTCCGGGGTGGTGATCTCGTCGAGCAGTCCGATCCGCATTGCCTCGTCCGCGTCGATGCGAATCGAGCCCATGATGATTCGCATCGCGTGGTTACGCACGAGACGGGTCATCAGGAGGCTCGAGGCGTTGGAGATGATGATCCCGCGGTGGTTCTCCGGCTGGAAGTACTGGGTTGCCGGGCAGCCGATCCTGCTGTCGCAGGCGAGTGTGACCTCCGAGGCGCCACCGACGGCGATACCGTTCACGGCGGCGATGACGGGGATCGCCGTCTCGAGGATCGCGCGGGTGATGTCGTTGAAGGTCGTGACGGCCGACCGGAGTTCGTCGTAGGTGGTCGGTAGCGTCTGCAGATCCTCTCCGGCGGAAAAGGCTCTTCCGGTGCCCGTGAGCACGATTCCGCGGACGAGTTCACCCGTGCCGAATCGGCGGATGTTCTCGGCGAGCAACACTCGGGTGGTCACGTCCAGCGCATTCAACTTCGCTGGGCGGTTGAGCCTGATCACCGCGACGTCATCGCGGATGCTCACATCCAGATGGTTGTCAGTCATGGACGGCTCCCGGAGATGTCCCGGCGTGGCGGCTTCAGGTCGTAGGTGGTGCCGGGCTGCTCGGCGGAGCGTGCCTTCAGCGCCGGCTTGGAGATCCGCTCGGACGCGGTCCGCGGAAAGTCCGGGACGAACTCGATGAAGCGCGGGATCTTGAAGCCCGCGAGCTTGTCTCGGAGGTCATGCACGATTCGCTGCGCAGGCGTGGCGCTGCGCTCGATCCCGGGGGCCAGTTGTACGTAGGCTTTGACCTCCTCGCCGAACAGCTCGTCTGGCACGCCGATGACCGCGGCCGCGACGACGCTGTCATCGCTTTCCAGTGCGCGTTCGACCTCGGCGCCGGCGATACTCTCCCCACCGCGGCGGATCATGTCCTTGATCCGCCCCACCAGGCGGTAGCTGCCCGCGTCCCGGACGGCGAGGTCGCCGGTGTGCAGCCAACCGTCGCGCAGCACTTGCGCTGTCGTTTCAGGCTGATTCCAGTAGCCCAGCATCATCGGCGTGCCCGAGGTGATCAGTTCGCCGGGTTCGCCATTGGCGACGTCATGGCCCTGCGGGTCGACGACCCGGACCCGTTTGGTGGGTACCGGCTGCCCCAGTCGACCGCTGCCGACGTCCGCGACGCTCTCGGGCAGGCTGATCAGGTCGACCCCGCTTTCAGTCATCCCGTACACCTCCCGCCACGGCGCCCCCCACCGCTGTTCGAGCTGTGCGTGCAGGTCGGCGGGGATGGCCGAGCAGAGCACCATGCGCAGGCTGTTGTCGCGATCCCGCGGAGTGGGTGGCTGCTTGAACAGCAGGGTCGGCATGGAGCCGAGCACATAGCAGAAGGTGGCTCGATTACTGCGGACATCGGCCATGAAGCCCGAGGCGGAGAACCGCGGAAGCACCACCAGCGGCGCACCGATCGTGAGACACAGCGCGGTGTTCCATTGCGGGTCCATGTAGGAGAACGGCTGGGAGGTGAGGGCGACGTCGTCGGGTCCGAGCCGCGTCGCATTCGCACAGACCCAGGCCACTCGAATCCAGTAGTCGTGGGTCAACATGCATGCTTTCGGGAATCCCGTTGTCCCTGAGGTGTACTGGAGGTTCGCCAGGGTTTGACCGGTGATGGCGCACGCTGGCGAGGTCGCCGGGAAACGTGTGAGCTCGCCGGGATGGGCGGCGTCGACGATCCGGATGTCGGCGAGGGCAGTGTTCTCTGCGCGAACGTCTTCGACGAGGCGGGTATGTGCGGTGTCTGTGATCATCACGCGCGCGCCGGAATCGGCCAGCACGAATGCCAGATCGGACCGCTGGTAGGACGAGTTCACCGGGACCACGACGCCGCCGGCCTTGAGGATCGCCAACCAGGAGACCGGCCACTGCACGACGTTGGGCAGCATGATAGCGACGCGGTCACCGGCGTGGACACCGTCCTCGGCGACAAGCCGCTGCGCCAGACGCGAGGTCCAACAGTCGATCTCGCCGAACGTCCACGCTCGACCCGCGAATCGGAGGAACTCGCGGTCGGGCATGCGGACGGCCCGGTCCTGGAGAAGTCCGACGAGGGTTTCAAAGGGTGGGTCCATGGCCATCCGGTCATGGGCAGTCGCACCTTCCAAGTCGACCGATTCCAGGTGGGTCATGAGGTCCCCTCGAAGTGTTCTCACATGTCGGTCGCGGGGTACCGCCGGCCGCAATTTGCTTCGGAGCGGAGTGGCTGGTGCGCGGGCCCTGCGAGCGCTGTAACCGACGATATCCAAAGTTGGTCAGATGATCAAGCCATTTGATTAACTAGTGCTGAGTTTCGATGCTCGGACTTGCCGAGCACGGGTAAAAGCGCAGATGGTAGGCTCGTGGTTGACTTGGTCGATTGTGCAGGAAGTATGGAGAGGGGACACTCATGGCTCGACTTCCCGCCGCCCAGCGTCGTGCCGACCTGGTGACTGCGGCCGTGCGCATGATCGCCGCTCATGGAGTTGACGGCGCAACCACGCGTCGCATCGCGGAGGAAGCGAATGCACCGCTTGCCACGCTGCACTATTGCTTCGCCACCAAAGAGGCGCTGTTCGCCGCCGTCTTCGAATACGTAGCCGGCCAATACCGAGACGTCCTGGCGGGCAACGATGTCCATGCTGACGTGGAAACATGCGCACGCGCTCTGTTGCGTGCCGTTATGGAGTGGTACCTGGCGAACCTGGACCTCGGTGCAGCGATCGTGGAACTGATCAGCTGGGCAAGACGTCAGGAGGACAAGCAGGCCGAGATGGTCTACACCGAAGCGTTCGTGACCATGCGGTCGATTTTCGAATCCGCCGCCGCCCGATCGGGCCAGCCCATCGACCCTGACATTGTCGAGGCGTTGACCTATATGGTGTCGACGTTGTCCGACGGCTTCGCCCTCAACTGGCTGGTGTTCACCGACCGCGCCGCTGCTCGCCGGCAGATGGAGCTCGCTGTGAGCGCGCTCGACGCCTGGATGGCCGCTCATCTCGGCTCCGAGTCCTCGACGCGTACGCCCGCGGCCTCCAACCCGTCGTCGGCAGGAGACCTGCGGTCGCTGGTGTCCTGGGTGAGCGTCGTCTGACGCCCAGCCTCTCGGTCAGATCCGTTTATGGGCTTCGGTGACGACCCAGCTGAGCGCCGGATCGTCGTGCTCCATCCACTCGGGGTGCCACTGCACGCCGAGCACCGGCGAACCGGGCAACTCGACGGCTTCGACGACGCCGTCGGCGGTGCGTCCCGTGATGACGAGGCCGGTGCCGCAGCGGTCGACCGCCTGGTGGTGCCATGAGTTGGTCACCGCGCTGGCGCCGAAGATCTGTTCTGCGATCGACCCGGGCTCGAACGTCACCTTGTGATCGTCGGCACCGTCGGTGAGCGGAGGGGAAGCCGAGAGGTGCTCGACAGAACCGGGCGACAGATGCGGTATCAACGTGCCGCCCAGCGCGATGTTGAGGATCTGTAGCCCCCGGCACACTCCGAGGACCGGGATGCGCCGGTCGAGCGCGGCGCGTACGAGCGCGAGTTCGAACTGGTCGCGTTCGGCATCGTGGACCATCGGATCGCTGCGCGGATCCACGTTGCGGACCACCGACGGGTCGCCACCCCAGCACGCGGGGTGAACATCCTGACCCCCCGTGATCACCATCCCGGACATCCAGTGGCACAGTGCCTCGGGATCGGCATCGTAGGGCAGGTTCACCGGAACCCCACCGGCTCTGGCGATTCGCTCTGCGAAGTCGCTCATGAAGGTGTCGGCGAGAAGGTGGCCGTAACGACTGTCGAGCCCCTCGACCAGCCCGAGGCGCACCCGCCGGCCGGTGATGCCGATCATCGGCCGGACCGCGCCCGGACGAACGGTGCCCGCCGTCACGGGAACTCGAAGTAGCGGGCCGATTCCCACTCGGACAGCTCGGCGAACGGATCACCGCCGGTGGTATGGAACTGCATCCATTCCCACCGCCGCGTACCGACCCAGTAGTCGACGAACTCGTCGCCGAGGTGCTCGCGCAGGATCAGGTCGTCGGCGAGCGCCGCGGCGGCCTTGGTGATGGTGTCAGGCAGCCGCTCCAGATCGGGCACGCACCAAGCCAAGTCGCTGACGGCCTCAGGCGGCTCCAGCTCGCCGTCGAGGCCGGCAATCACGCCTGCCAGGATGACCGCCACCGCGAGGTACAGGTTCGCGTCGGCGCCGGGAAGGCGGTACTCGAGGCGGGAGTATGCCGGGTGTCCACACACTGCACGCACCGCGGTGCTCTTGTTGGCGATACCCCACGAGACAGTCGTCGGAGGGCCGCTCATGTCGACCAGGCGCCGATACGAGGTGATCTGCGGCAGCATGACCGATGTTGCCCCGCGGATTGTCGCGAGGAGCCCGCCGACCGCATGTCGCATCGTCGTTGACGGGCCGTCGGGGGCGTAGAACATGTTGGCGCCGTCCCGCTTCAAGGACAGGTTGAGGTGGGAGGCCTGGCCGTAACCAGCGGTCGGCTTGGCCATGAAGGTCACGGTGTGACCGCGGTCGAATGCCACTTCACGCATCACCTGTCGCGCGCGAGCCCAGTTGTCGCAGACTGAGATGGGACTACCAGGAACAAGATTGAGTTCCACTTGACCCGCGGCGTCCTCGTCGCTCCACGCTTCCCATTCGATCCCGATCTCGTCGAGGCGCCGGGCTACCGCCGACATGTAGTCGACCCAGTCCTTCGACTTCGCGAGGTGGTAGGCGGTTCCGGCCGAACCGCCGAGTGGGGTGAGGTCGCGATACGCCTTGGCGCGGGCCTCCTGAATGGATTCTTCGAACACCGTGGCCTCGATCTCGACGGCAATGGTGGCGGTGAACCCGCGCGTCGTGAGTCGCTCGACGAGCCTTCGGGTCAGGTTGCGGGGACATGTTCCCACCGGGGAGCCGTCGGCCTGCCAGTAGTCACCGATCACCGAGTGCAGACCAGGTTCCCACTGGACGAGCGTGGACATGTCGGGCCGGAACGTCAGGTCGGACACGTGTCCGCGCCAGTCGGGGAAGGAGAACCCGAATGTCGGGGCGTTGCCGAGGTCGAGCCCGAAGAGCAGATCGGCCATCGCGAAACCCGAGGCCGCGCCGGCACAGAACTTCTTCGGTGCCAGATTCTTCCCGAGGAAGCAGCCCTCGTGATTGGTGGCCTCGAGTCGGACGCTGTGCACATCGGCATCGAGATCGATTGTCGACACGTCGAGTTCAGACATTGAAGCGTACCTTCCATGATGCGGCCACCAGGACCGACAACTGAGTCAGCGTCCCGCGCACACCGACCAGACCGGTCGACAGCGCAGCCAACAGGTCATCGGCTCCCGAGAAGATGCCGGCCAGCAGCTCCGGCGGGCCGGCCACGACATAGTGCGTCCCGCCCTCGCCGACAACGTGCTGGGTCAGCCCGTCCGGACCGTCGGCGACGGCGACGAGCACGTCAGGGATGCCTGGAATGGCTCTGGCAGCCGCCCAGAACGTCTCGGCGGCAACCCGCCAGTCGGGCAGCGGCGGCGACAGCAGGTCCAGCGCCATATCAGCGAGGTCGCCCGCCCCGACGGGCTCCTCGACCACGGCGAACCGCCGGTTGAGATCGACCGTGAGGCTGGCGTCGGGTTCCGCGAACACACCGCTGGACACCGTGACGCCGCACTCGGAGGTGGTGATCGTCGCGGCTTGAGGGGTGTCATGCGAGCGGATGGCGACGGTGCCTCTGACGGCCGGAGCAGCGACGTCCGTCCTATGGTCACGAACGGAATCAGCAATGGTCCGACCGATCAGCCGGACAATCGGACTCGCGTCGTCCTCGATGCGGATGTCGAGCCCACCGTCCACGTCAGGCCCGCGTGTCACTGGATCGATTGTCGTTTCGGTCATTTCACCGTCCCTTGATGCGACGACACCGCGCCTGCGCTACACCGTCAGTACTGGACCTGCCGCCGCGCATTCTGGTCATTCGTCTTGGTCATATGACTAACATGGTGGGCCATGGATCGCTGGATGTCAACGACGCGGAGGGCACTCATGGATAGCGACGCACCCGCATGGTGGAACCTGCTCGATGACAGGGCCGCAGCGGTGGCCCGTGTGATCGCCCAGGTCCTGCCTGAGCCCGTCCGCGAGCTCGGGCCGGAGCGGGCCCGAGTGCTGTTGAACACGGCGGCATCCGCTGAACCACTCATCCATCTCGACCGTGTCGATCAACTGACCGTGCCGACCCGAAGCGGTGCGATCGCGGCTCGCCTCTACCGACCGAACACCGCCGTGCCGCCTAGTGGCAGCCCTGCCCTCGTGTACATGCACGGCGGAGGTTTCGTGCTGGGAACCCTGGACGGGGCCGACGAATTGTGCCGCGCGATCGCCGCTGGTTCCGATTGGATCGTCGTCTCCCTGGACTACCGCCTCGCACCCGAAACCCCCTATCCCGCAGCGCTCGACGACTGCATCGACGGCTACGCGTGGCTGCTCCGGTCGGCCTCGGCGCTCGGCATCGACCCGGACCGGATCGCGATCGGAGGCGACTCCGCCGGCGGCAACCTCGCCGCCGCCGTCTGCCTGCACCGTCGAGACGAAGGCACCGTCCTGCCCGTGACGCAGGTGCTCGCCTATCCCGCCGTGGACGCGACGTTCGACAGGCCTTCTTGGTCGGAGTTCGCCGACGCACTGCCACTGAGCGCCGCGGACGCGCGCTGGCTGTGGCACCAGTACGTCGGGCCGGGTCACCGGTCCGATGACCACCTCGCCGCACCGATGCGTGCCGGCACGCTAGGCGGGTCGCCACCCGCTCTGATCATCACCGCGGAGGTCGACCCGATCCGCGACGACGCCGAGGCGTACGCAACTCGTCTTCGAAGCGACGGCGTCCCGGTCTCCTTGACGAGGCACACCGGTGTCTTGCACGGCTTCCTCACCGAGGTCGGCACGTTCGAACAGGCGAGACGAGCGGTTGACGAGATCTGCGAGCAGCTGCGCGCGATCACGCAAGCCGGCGAATGCCCCGGAGCTACTTCAGCAGTGCGCGTGACATCACGACGCGCTGGATCTGGTTGG
>NZ_JAUMSQ010000226.1:0-14244 GCF_030519285.1 Mycolicibacterium arseniciresistens | reverse complement strand
AGGATCCGGCCCGCGGGGCGGCCGCCCTCACCGGCTTCTGGGACGCGCTCGACTGACGCAGTCGCCCGAACCGCGACCCTGCCAGGCCGTGCGGGGCTACATTTGCTGGTATGGCCGTTCGCGCGTCCAAGGAAGCAGTGATCGACGCCTCCCCGGAGGCGATCCTGGAGGTGCTCGCCGACATCGAGGACCTGCCGGCCTGGTCGTCGGTCTACAAGAACGTCGAGGTGCTCGACCGCCATCCCGACGGCAGGCCGTTCCACGTGCGCGCGACGCTGCGCCTGATGGGCATCACCGACAAGGAGATGCTCGAATACCACTGGGGCGACCGCTGGGTGGTGTGGGACGCCGCGGACACCTTCCAGCAGCGCGGCCAGCACGTCGAGTACAACCTCACCCCGGAGGGCGACCGCACCCGGGTGCGCTTCGACGTCATCGTCGACCCGTCTGCCCCCATCCCGGAATTCCTGATCAAACGGGCGAAGAAGATCGTGCTCGACTCGGCGATCGAGCAGCTGCGCCGACGGGTGCTGAGTAGGACTCGCGCCGAATAGAACTCGCGGTGATCCGAACGGAATGAGCGCGGGACCGTCCCGGTTGGCACTGACATGCCGACCGGAGTAGTCATCCATCCCCGACCCGACGCCGCCAACGCGGTCGACGACGCCGTGGCGCAGGCCACCGCCGCGCAGCGGGCAGGTGTCACGCAGGTGTGGCTGGCCCAGCGCGTCGATCACGACGCCATCGCGCTGGCCGGCCTGATCGGCGCCGCCGTGCCCGGCCTCGGCGTCGGGACGTCGGTGGTGCCGATCAACCCCCGGCATCCGCTGCTGATCTCCTCGGCGGTGCAGACCGCGCAGGCCGCCGCGCACGGCAACTTCAGCCTCGGCCTCGGGCTCGGCGCCCACGAACCCGAGCGGCTGGCGTTCGGCGCGACATGGCCCGACCCGGTCGGCCGGCTGCGCGAACACCTCACGGTGCTGCGTTCGCTGCTCGACACCGGCACCGTCGACTTCCACGGCGAGGCGATCACCTCCAGCCCGGCGTGGCCCGCGACGGTGGCGGGCGGCACCCCGGTGCCCGTGTACGTCGCGGCCATGGGACCCAGGGCGCTGCAGGTCACCGGCGAACTCGCCGACGGGACGCTGCCCTACCTCGCCGGGCCGCGGACCATCGCCGACTTCATCGTCCCCACCATCAACCGCGCCGCAGCCGACGCCGGCAGGCCACGACCGCGCGTCATCGCCATGGTGCCGGTGTTCGTGACCGACGACCCCGGCAGCGTGCACGAGGCCGTGGCCGCGGAACTGGGCTTCTACAACGAGATCCCGTCGTATCAGAAGATCCTGGCACGCGAGAACGTTTCCGGCGCAGCGGATCTCGCGGCGGTCGGGCCAGCCGAGTCGGTGCTGCGGAAGCTGCGCCGCTACCTCGATGCGGGCGCCACCGATGTCGCGCTCGCGCCGGTGGGTCCGGTGGACGACCGCGCCCGCGAGGCGCTGTGGTCGGTGGCCGGCTCGCTCTGAACCTCAGCCGCCGACGCGTAGCACCTGCAGCCGGTGGATCGCCTCGTCGAGGGTGTCGTCGCGCTTGCAGAACGCGAACCGCACCAGGTGGCTCCACGCGTCGGCGTGCGCGGCGGCGGGATCGCAGAACGCGGACATCGGGATCGCGGCCACACCGGCGCGTTCGGGCAGCTCCGCGCAGAACGCGGTGCTGTCGGTGTAGCCCAGCGGACGCGGATCGGCGCACAGGAAGTAGGTGCCCGAGCTGGGGTGCACGTCGAAGCCGAGGTCGACGAGCGCCGATCCGAGCCGGTCGCGCTTGGCCTGGAGCGAATCGCGCAACGCGGCCACCCAGGCGTCCTCGTGGTCGAGAGCGTGGGCCACCGCCGGCTGGAACGGCGCACCTCCGACGTAGGTCAGGTACTGCTTGGCCGCACGCACCCCGGCGATGAGATCCGCTGGGCCGCAGGCCCACCCGACCTTCCAGCCGGTGGCGTTGAACATCTTGGCGGCACTGGAGACGGTGATCGTGCGCGACGCCATCCCGGGGTAGTTGGCCAGCGGCAGGTGCGTGCGTCCAGGGGGGTCCGAGTAGACGAGGTGTTCGTACACCTCGTCGCTGATCACCAGAAGGTCGTGGGCGACGGCGAGTTCGGCGATGGCGGCCAGTTCGGCGTCGCCGGCGACCATGCCGGTGGGATTGTGCGGCGAGTTCAGGATCAGCGCCCGGGTGCGGGGTGTCACCGCCCGGCCCAGCGCGTCGACGTCGATCGCGAAGCCGTCACCGACCTGGGCGAGCGGCACCGCGACCCGGTGACAACCCGCCATCGCGAGGACGGGGGAGTAGGAGTCGTAGAACGGCTCGATCAGCAGCACCTCGGAGCCCGGCTCGACCAGGCCGAGCACCGCCGACGCGATCGCCTCGGTGGCGCCGACTGTCACGAGCACCTCGGTGTCCGGGTCGTAGACGGTGCCGAAGTGGCGTTCGCGCTGCGCGGCGATCGCCTCTCTGAGCGGCGCGATGCCGAGGCCGGGCGGGTACTGGTTGACCCCGTCGGCGATGGCGGCGCGGGCGGCCTCGAGCATGGCGGGCGGGCCGTCCTCGTCGGGGAATCCCTGGCCGAGGTTGACCGCGCCGATGCGGGCGGCCAGCGCCGACATCTCGGCGAACACCGTCACCGCGAAGGGGCGTAGCCGCGAAACCGTCATGGCAGACCAGCCTAGGTGTGCGATCGCCGGATGCGTATTCCCCGGCCAGGGGGTACAGCCCGTGCCTCCCTGTACGCGCCCGGCTGCACTGTGCTGATGTCATGACCGACAACAACGACACCCTCGCCCTGGTGACCGGCGGCAACGCCGGCATCGGGTTCCACGTCACGCAACAGCTCGCCCGTGCCGGCGTACGGGTAATGCTGGGCTCCCGCGATCCGGCGCGCGGTGCGTCTGCCGCCGGTGAGCTGGCGGCGGCGGGACTCGCCGTCGACCCGCTGACACTCGACGTCACCGACGACCAGACGATCAGTGCCGCCGTCCGGTATGTCGGCGACACGTACGGGCGGCTCGACATCCTGATCAACAACGCCGCGATTGCGGGTGAGGGATCGCCGGCGTCCGCAGTGGGTCGCGCCGAACTCCTGCGCACCTACGACACCAACGTGGCCGGGGTCGCCGCAATGACCAACGGTTTCCTGCCGTTGCTGCGTTCCTCGGCGCGGCCGCGAATTCTGAACGTGTCCAGCGAATTGGGGTCGACGCGCCTGGTCAACGATCCGGACTGGCCCTACAGCTCGGCGGCCGCGGCCGCCTATCAGGCCTCGAAGAGCGCGCTCGACATGCTGACCGTGCTCTACGCCAAAGAACTTGCTCACGAACATGTCCCGGTGGTCTCCGTGAGCCCGGGCTACCGGTCCACCAATCTCAACGGCGGCCAACCCATGGAGGGGGCCGGAGATCCGGCAGAGGGGGCGGCCGGCATCGTCGAGCTGGCGCTCGCCTCCGTGCTGCCCACCGGCCGGTTCTTCAGCTACCGGGCGGAACTCGTCTCGTGGTGAAGTGCGGCACGGGGGTCGTGCCACTATCGAAGAATGGACGGACAGGCGGCGGGCAGGTTTTTGCGAGCGGTCCGGGAGAGCCGTGAGCCCGCCGACTTCGGGTTCAGCGCGCAGGGGCGGCGCACGTCCGGATTGAGACGGTCCGAAGTGGCCGAGCTGGCGCACATATCCGTCGAGCACTACACGAACGTCGAACGCGCCCGCGGGTCCGCGCCGTCCGACCAGGTGGTGGCCGCCATCGCCGATGCGCTTCGTCTGCACGCCGACGAGCGGCGCCACCTGTTCCAACTGATCGGGCGCAGCGTCCCGCTGGAGCAGGCGCCCAGCATGGAGGTGACCCCGAGCGTCGCCGAGCTGGTCGCAGGGCTCGGGACGACGGCCGCGATGGTGCTGAGTGCACGCTTCGACGTGCTGGCGTGGAATGCCGAGGCCGTCGTCCTCATGGAGGACTTCGGCGCGATCCCGCCGGCCGAACGCAACATTGCGCGCCGGCATTTCCTGCCGCCACCGGATGTCCCGCCGCACTACGGGATGACGGGGGGCGCGGAGTTCTCGCGCATCGTGGTGGGCCAACTGCGCGCCACGGTGGCCCGCTACCCCCGGGACCCGATGACCCGGGCGCTGATCGCGGACCTGTGCGCGGGAAGCCCCGAGTTCGCCGAGCTCTGGGACGACGCCACGGTCATCACCGTCACGCACATGATCAAGCGTCTCGATCATCCCGAACTCGGTCGCCTGACTCTGGCCTGCGACATGCTGCAGGACCCGCACCGAGATCAGAGCATCGTCATGTTCTCGGTCGTGTCGGCAGTACGCCGACATGCCGATCAGGCGGCCGCGGCGTCGTGATCGGATCAGCGCCTGCACGCTCGGGGGAATGAACCGCGGTGCCGAGGCACTTGTTGCGTGCGTGACTTTCCAACTCGCTGCCGACGCCACGCTGCTCACACCGATCCAGGTCGGTGACACCCCGGTCGCGAACCGGCTCTTCATGGCGCCCCTGACGAGATCCCGCGCCGACGCCGACGGCACGCCCTCCGACCTGGCGGCCACCTACTACGCTCAGCGCGCGTCGGCGGGTCTGATCATCAGCGAGGCCACCGCGGTGTCACCCGGCGCGGGCGGGGCGTACCCGAACACTCCCGGCGTGTTCACCGACCGGCAGCAGTACGCGTGGGCCGGGATCGCCGAGGCCGTGCACAACGCAGGCGGCAAGATGTTCCTCCAGCTCTGGCACGTCGGCCGGATGGGCCACCCGGACCTCAGCGGCGTCGAGACGGTGGGCCCGTCGGCGGTCGCCGCCGAGCTGGACGCGCGCACGCCGCAGGGCCGCAAGCCGCTGCCGGTGCCGCGCGCACTGACGGTCGACGAGATCGGTGAGATCGTGGCGTCGTTCCGCGCCGCCGCCCGCCGGGCCGTCGACGCGGGCATGGACGGGGTGGAGATCCACTCGGCCAACGGCTACCTGCTGCACGAGTTCCTCTCCGACGTCGTGAACCGGCGCACCGACTCCTACGGCGGCACGGCCGCCAACCGCGCCCGGCTGACCGCCGAGGTGGTGGAGGCGGTGGTCGACGAGATCGGTGCGGGCCGGGTGGGCCTGCGCATCTCACCCGGGAATCCAGCGGGCGACATGCGTGAGGACGACGTGGTCAGCGCCTACGAGGCGCTGCTCGCTCGCATCACGCCGCTGGGCATCGCCTATCTGCATGTGCTCGTCGACCCCACCACGCCCCTGTTCGGCACGCTGCGGGCGCTGTGGTCGGGGACGTTCGTCCTGAACACCGGCCGCGACACAGGCACCGACTTCTGCCAGCTGGAGAGCTTCGCCGACTGGGGTGCGATCAGTGCCGCCGCAGTCGGGCGGTCCTACCTGGCCAACCCGGACCTGATCGACCGGTTGCTGCTCGGCGCCGAACTCAACGAGCCCGATCCGACGACGTTCTACGCCCCCGGGCCGGTCGGCTACATCGACTACCCGACACTGGAAGCGCAGCGCCAGACCGCCTGAAGGGTCCGCTCGGCGAGCAGACGCAAATTCGCATGGTTGGGCGTGCAATTGTGCGAATTTGTGTCTGCTCGCGGGAAAGGGTGACCGCCCAACCAACAGGTTGGTTTAGGCTGTTACGCTTCGTTTCATGTCTGAAGAAGCCTTCATCTACGAGGCGATCCGCACTCCCCGCGGCAAGGGGAAGAACGGCTCGCTGCACGAGATCAAACCCGTCAACCTGGTCGTCGGCCTGATCGACGAGCTCCGCAGCCGCCACCCCGACCTCGACGAGAACCTGATCAGCGACCTGATCCTCGGTGTGGTGTCGCCCGTCGGCGATCAGGGCGGAGACATCGCGCGCACCGCCGCGCTGGTGGCCAAGCTGCCCGAGACCACCGGTGGCTTCCAGCTCAACCGGTTCTGCGCGTCCGGCCTGGAGGCCGTCAACACCGCAGCACAGAAGGTCCGCTCCGGCTGGGACGACCTGGTGCTCGCCGGCGGCGTCGAGTCGATGAGCCGTGTCCCGATGGGCTCCGACGGCGGCGCATGGGCCACCGACCCCGAGACCAACTACCGCATCGGCTTCGTCCCGCAGGGCATCGGCGCCGACCTCATCGCGACCATCGAGGGCTTCTCGCGCGAGGACGTCGACGCCTACGCGCTGCGCAGCCAGGAGAAGGCTGCCGCCGCATGGTCGGGCGGCTACTTCGCCAAGTCGGTCATCCCGGTGAAGGACCAGAACGGCCTGGTCGTCCTCGACCACGACGAGCACATGCGCCCGGACACCACCCCCGAGGGCCTGGCCAAGCTGCGCACCGCCTTCGACGGCGTCGGCGCGATGGGCGGCTTCGACGACGTGGCGCTGCAGAAGTACCACTACGTCGAGAAGATCAACCACGTCCACACCGGCGGCAACAGCTCCGGCATCGTCGACGGCGCCGCGCTGGTGCTCGTCGGCTCAGAAGGCGCAGGGAAGGCTCAAAACCTGACCCCGCGGGCGCGCATCGTGGCCACCGCCACCAGCGGCGCCGATCCGGTCATCATGCTGACCGGCCCGACCCCGGCCACCAAGAAGGTGCTCGACCGGGCCGGCCTGACGGTCGACGACATCGACCTGTTCGAGCTGAACGAGGCGTTCGCCTCGGTGGTGCTGAAGTTCCAGAAGGACCTGAACATCCCCGACGAGAAACTCAACGTCAACGGCGGCGCCATCGCGATGGGCCACCCGCTGGGCGCCACCGGCGCGATGATCACCGGAACCATGGTCGACGAGCTCGAGCGCCGCAACGCGCGCCGGGCGCTCGTCACGCTGTGCATCGGCGGCGGCATGGGTGTCGCGACCATCATCGAGAGGGTTTGAGAGCATGGCAGAGAACACCATTCAGTGGGACAAGGATGCCGACGGCATCGTCACCCTGACGCTGGACGACCCGACCGGTTCGGCCAACGTGATGAACGAGCACTACCAAGAGTCCATGAACAAGGCCGTCGAACGGCTTGTCGCCGAGAAGGATTCGATCACCGGCGTCGTCATCGCCAGCGCGAAGAAGACCTTCTTCGCCGGTGGTGACCTCAAGGGCATGATCAACCTGGGTCCCGAGAACGCCGCCGAGGCGTTCGAGATGGTCGAGGCCGTCAAGGCCGACCTTCGCAAGCTGGAGACCCTCGGCGTGCCGGTGGTCGCCGCCATCAACGGCGCCGCGCTCGGCGGTGGCCTGGAGATCGCGCTGGCGTGTCACCACCGCATCGCCGCCGACGTCAAGGGCGTGCAGATCGGCCTGCCCGAGGTCACCCTGGGCCTGCTGCCCGGTGGCGGCGGGGTCACCCGCACCGTGCGGATGTTCGGCATCCAGAAGGCGTTCATGGAGATCCTCAGCCAGGGCACCCGGTTCAAGCCGGGCAAGGCCAAGGACGCCGGCCTGGTCGACGAACTCGTCGGCAGCGTCGAGGAACTGGTGCCCGCCGCGAAGGCGTGGATCAAGGCCAACCCGGAGAGCCACACCCAGCCGTGGGACCAGAAGGGCTACAAGATGCCCGGCGGCACCCCGAGCTCGCCCGGCCTCGCCGCGATCCTGCCGTCGTTCCCGGCGCTGCTGAAGAAGCAGCTCAAGGGTGCGCCGATGCCGGCACCGCGGGCGATCCTCGACGCCGCGGTCGAGGGTGCGCAGGTCGACTTCGACTCGGCCAGCCGCATCGAGAGCCGCTACTTCACCCAGCTGGTCACCGGCCAGGTCGCAAAGAACATGATCCAGGCGTTCTTCCTCGACCTGCAGTACATCAACTCCGGCGGCTCGCGGCCCGACGGCATCGAGCCGGTCAAGATCAACAAGATCGGCGTGCTCGGCGCAGGCATGATGGGCGCGGGCATCGCCTACGTCTCGGCCAAGGCCGGCTACGACGTCGTGCTCAAGGATGTCTCGATCGAGGCCGCCGAGAAGGGCAAGAACTACTCCGAGAAGATCGAGGCCAAGGCACTCGAGCGAGGGCGCACCACCGAGGAGAAGTCCAAGGAGCTGCTGGCCCGCATCACGCCGACCGCCGACGCCGCCGACTTCAAGGGCGTCGACTTCGTCATCGAGGCCGTCTTCGAGAGCCAGGAACTCAAGCACAAGGTGTTCCAGGAGATCGAGGACATCGTCGAGCCCAACGCGCTGCTCGGCTCGAACACCTCCACGCTGCCGATCACCGGTCTGGCGACCGGCGTGAAGCGCCAGGAGGACTTCATCGGCATCCACTTCTTCTCGCCGGTCGACAAGATGCCGCTGGTAGAGATCATCCGCGGCGAGAAGACCTCCGACGAGGCGCTGGCCCGGGTGTTCGACTACACGCTTGCCATCGGCAAGACGCCGATCGTCGTCAACGACAGCCGCGGCTTCTTCACCAGCCGCGTCATCGGCACCTTCGTCAACGAGGCGCTGGCCATGCTCGGCGAGGGCGTCGCGCCGGCGAGCATCGAGCAGGCGGGTTCGCAGGCCGGCTACCCGGCACCGCCGCTGCAGCTGTCCGACGAGCTCAACCTCGAGCTGATGCACAAGATCGCCACCGCGACCCGCAAGGGTGTGGAGGACGCCGGCGGCACCTACGAGCCGCACCCGGCCGAGGCGGTCGTCGAGAAGATGATCGAGATCGAGCGGCCCAGCCGCCTCAAGGGCGCCGGGTTCTACGAGTACGTCGACGGCAAGCGGGTCGGCCTGTGGCCGGGCCTGAAGGAGACGTTCAAGTCGGGCAGCACCGAACTGCCGCTGCAGGACATGATCGACCGGATGCTGTTCGCCGAGGCGCTCGAGACGCAGAAGTGCCTCGACGAGGGCGTGCTCACCACCACCGCCGATGCGAACATCGGCTCGATCATGGGCATCGGCTTCCCGCCGTACACCGGTGGCTCTGCGCAGTTCATCGTCGGCTACGAAGGTGCGGGCGGTGTCGGCAAGGAGGCCTTCGTGGCCCGGGCCAAGGAGCTGGCCGCCAAGTACGGCGACCGGTTCAACCCGCCCGCCTCGCTGAGCTAGTTCTCCCGAGCAACACAGGATCCCCCGAAACCGCTGGGTTTCGGGGGATTCTGCGTCTGCTCGGCGTTAGCCTCCAGGCGTGGCCGACTTCACCGAGACGTTCGCGGCAGGGCTGAGGGGCTACGGCGCCGGGCCGTGCCTGGAGTTCGAGGGCAGGTGGCACACCGGCGACGAGATCGTCGCGCACGCCGACGCGGTGACCGCCGCACTGCGGGACGCAGGCGTGGGCCACGACGCCCCGGTCGGCCTGGTGGTGCGCAACCGGCCATGGCATGCGGCGACCATCGCAGGCCTGCTCGCCGACCGGCGCTGGGTGTCGATGATCTACTCCTTCCAGTCGCCGGAGGCGATCGCCCGCGACGTCGAGTCGCTCGACCTTGCCGCGGTCGTGGCCGACGCCGAGGACTGGACGGCGCCGGTGCGGGCGGCCGCCGCGCGCGCAGGCAGTGCAGGAGTGGCGATCTCATCCGCCGGCGCCGAGATGGTCGACGGCCTGACCCGCGCGAGCGGTGCGCACCCGACCCGGGCCGGCGCAGGCCTGCAGATCCTCACCAGCGGCACGACCGGCCCGCCGAAACGACAGTCCATCGACACCACGGTGCTGGAGCGCACGGTGTTCAGCGTGACCGGCGGCCGGTCCGCCACCCCGCAGGATCCGCCGGAGCTGTCCTACTGGCCGTTCGGCGGAATCGGCGTGTGCCAGTTGATCACCGGCTTCTACACCGGCCGGCGGATCGTGCTGCTCGAGAAGTTCGGCGTCGACGCCTGGGTGCGGGCCGTGCGGACGCACCGCATCGCGCGGTCGGGTGTGCAGCCCGCGGTGGTCCGGATGCTGCTGGACGCCGACGTCGACCCCGAGGACCTGTCCTCGCTGCAGTACATCATCAGCGCCTCGGGCCCGCTCGACCCGCAGACCCGCGACGAGTTCGAGCGGCGGTACCGGATACCGGTGCAGTTGGCGTACGGGGCAACGGAATTCGCGGGCTCGGTGTGCGCGTGGACGCCGGAACTGGTGGCGCGCTACGGCGACACCAAGCGGGAGAGTGTCGGCAGGCCGCTGCCCGACACCGAGGTGCGCATCGTCGACCAGGACAGCGGCGCCGAACTGCCCACCGGCGCGCAGGGCGTGCTCGAGGCCCGCATCCCGGTCATCACGCCGGACTGGATCCGCACCACCGACGTCGCGTCGATGGATGCCGACGGCTTCGTCACGCTGCACGGCCGCACCGACGGCGCGATCATCCGCGGCGGCTTCAAGGTGCTGCCGGAGACGGTGCGCCAGGTGTTGCTGTCGCATCCAGGCGTTCGGGACGTATGCGTGGTCGGCGTGCGGGACGCGCGGCTGGGGGAGGTGCCGTTCGCGGCGTTCGAACCGGCGCCGGGCCGGCCGGTGCCGACAGAGCAGGAACTGCAGGACCTGGTGCGCGGATCCTTGCCCAGGCACCACGTGCCGGTCGCCGTCGTCGCGGTCGACGAGCTGCCGCGCACAGCGTCGCTGAAGGTGCGGCTGCCCGACGTCGCGGCGCTCTACCAGCCGGTGCGCGCGAACACGTAGTGCCGCAACGGCTCAGAACGAGCCCATGTCCGCCGACAGCCAGTGCTCGGGGGTGAGGTGGATGGCGACGTGCTCGCCGAGATTCTCCTTGGCGAACGCCAGGTACTGCTCGGCGGCGTCGCCGGACAGGTAGCGGCGGGTGACCTCCTCCATCAACTCGTCGGTGCCGGGCTCGATGCGGCTGACCGGGCCGTCCACGGCGACATAGCGGGTAGTGGGCTCGACCCGCTCGACCATGAGGGAGAAGTGGCCCGCCGCCTCGATGAGCCGGTGCTTGCGGGAGCCGGCGCCGGTGAGCACCCACGGCTCGCCACCGGGGCGGTACTGGTACCAGATCGGCACGGTCAACGGGCCACGGCCGGCGCCTGCGTTCACCGACAGCGCGGCGACGTGCGGCTCGGCCAGGAACTGTTCGCGTTCTTCTCTGCTGAGGGCCATGACCGCGACGGTACCGACGCCCACCGACAGCCTCGATGCGCTCACCGAGTCAGCGAGTAACGAGGGCCGGGTAATCGGGAACGCGGATCGAGTCGAAGAACCGGACGCCGCGGTCGTCCAGCCCGGCCAATGCCCGGCCGACGGGGCTGGGCAGCACCGAGATGAGCCGCCCCGCGGCCAGCAACGCCCGTACTCCGAGACCCGACGACGGCAGGATGCTGCCGGCCATTCTCTTCGCCAGTGCCCGGCTGCCGATCACCGCCGGGGTCATGACGTCCTCGTAGGCGGGGAATGCGACGGTGTGGTCCCCGGCGGCGCGATCGAGCTCGCCGGCGAGGACGTATGCCCCGATGACGGCGAGGCTGGTGCTGCCTCCGACGGCAGGGCCGGGACAGTATCCGGCGTCGCCGACCAGCGTGACCCGACCGCGGGACCAGCTCGTCAGCTGCAGCTGGTCGATCGCGTCGAAGTAGAAGGCCGGCGTGTGGTCCACCTCGGCCAGCCAACGGTCGACGGGACCCGACATCCCGCCGAAGCGCCTCCGCAACTGCTCTTTCTGACCGCCCGGGTCGCGGTGGTCGAAGTGGTAGGCGGCGGCGGGCCTGAAGATGAAGACCGCCCGGGCATCCTCGAGATGGTCGGCGGTGTAGATCATCGCGACGCGGTCGAGGTCGATGAAGCCGATCGACTCGCCCGCGCGCACAAGATCTTTCGGGACCGATACGACAGCGAGGTAGCCGCCGAGGAACTCGGTGTGGCCGGCGTCGGAGCCGAACACCAGGCGTCGCACACCGGAGTGCAGTCCGTCGGCGCCGATGACGATGTCGAATCCGCGTGGCGCCGAGCGGGCGAACGTGACCCCGCCGTCAGGGGCGATGGCGGTGATGTGGTCGCCGAAGAGGTACTCGACGTCGGCGCGGCCCGCGCGGTAGAAGATCTCGCTGAGGTCGTCGCGCATGATCTCCACGTGCCGGTCGGAGATGGCCGCCGACAGCTTGTGATAGTCGATGAGGGTCGGCCGCCGCGCCCCGACGCGGTGCATGGTCAGCCGTCCGGTGCCGGTGGCGTAGTCGATGACGCGGTCGAGGACACCCATCTGCTCGGCGATCGCCATGGCCGGCCCGAACAGGTCGATGGCGTGGCCGCCGGTCTTGCGCAGCGCAGGCGCGCGTTCCACGACCGTGACGTCGAAGCCCTGGCGCGTCAGCCAGTAGGCCACCACGGGGCCGGCGATGCTCGCGCCGGAGACGAGTACGCGCATGACACTTCTCCTTACTGAACGTTCGGTAAGCCGATGCCGATGAGCTTACTTAACGATCGGTCAGTTAGGGTGGGTACGTGAGCGGCCCCCGTTCGGACACCCGGCAGCGGATCCAGGACGTGGCGCGCGAACTGTTCACGGCCAAGGGCGTGCAGCGCACCAGCCTGCAGGACATCGCCGGGCGCCTCGGCATCACCAAACCTGCGCTCTACCATCATTTCTCATCGCGTGAGGACCTGGTCCGCAGCATCGTGCAGCCGCTCATCGACGGGGGCGAGCGCTATGTACGCGAATGCGAGGAGCGGCAGGGGATCACGCCCCGCGAGGTGCTGGAGGGGTTCTTCGACTTCCAGTACGCCCACCGTGCTGACCTCGTGCTGATCGTCTCGGAGCTCAGCACCATCGCCGACCTGGGCCTCATCGACAGCATGCTGGCCTGGCGCGAACGGCTGAGCCGGATCCTCTTCGGGCCCGACCAGACGCTCGAGCAGGCCACCCGGGCCGTGATCGCGCTGGGCGGCCTGCAGGACTGCTGTCTGCAGTTCCCCGACGCGCCGGCGGACGCGCTGCGCCAGGCGGCGGTGACGGGTGCGTTGGCCGCCCTTGGCAAGTCGACCGGGCGGGGCCGCCCGACTCGCTAGAGTCGGATGCCATGCGCTTCGGACTGTTCATCCCGCAGGGCTGGCGACTCGACCTGATCGGCATCGCACCGGACGAACAGTGGCAGGTGATGCGTGACCTGGCCACCTACGCCGACGGCACCGCATGGGACTCGCTGTGGGTCTACGACCACTTCCACACCGTGCCGGTGCCCACCGACGAGGCGACCCACGAGGCGTGGACCCTCATGGCGGCCTACGCGGCGACCACCTCCCGGATCAAGCTCGGCCAGATGTGCACCGCGATGGGCTACCGCAACCCGGTGTACCTCGCCAAGGTCGCGGCGACCACCGACATCATCTCCGGCGGACGGGTGCAGATGGGCATCGGCGGCGGCTGGTACCAACACGAATGGGAGGCCTACGGCTACGGCTTCCCCACGGCCGGGCAGCGCCTCGGCATGCTCGACGAGGGCGTGCAGATCATGCGCGACGCCTGGCGCGACGGCCGGGTGACCTTCGGGGGCAAGTACTACAAGGCCGACGACGCGATCGTCGCGCCCACCCCGCTGCAGCAGGGAGGACCTCCGCTGTGGATCGCGGGCGGCGGCGAAAAGGTGACACTGCGCATCGCCGCCAAGTACGCGCAGTACACCAACTTCACCTCCGAACCGGCGGGCTTCGAGCACAAGTCCGAGGTGCTCGCCGGGCACTGCCGCGACGTCGGCACCGACTACGGGAAGATCGTCCGCTCGGCGAACTTCAACGCCGTCATCGGCGATTCGGAGGCCGACGTGAAAGACCGCATCGAGCGCATCCGCGCCAGGCAGCAGGCCAAGGCCGACCCCGGTTCCGTCGATCGCATGCTGTCGGCGGTCAGCGCGCCCGAATCCGCCTCCGGCACAACCGAACAAGTTGTCGAGAAGCTGAAGCGGATGCGCGATCTCGGCTGTGAATACGCAATCCTCTACTTCCCCGAGGCCGCCTATGACCGGTCCGGCATCGAGAAGTTCGAACAGCAGGTCATCCCGGCGCTGAGCTAGCCGCTCCCGTACGCTCTCGGCGCCGGGCGACGTCGCGGCGCGCTGTTAGGCTCGCTGTCAGAAGGCGGTGAGGGGGTCGGCGTGAGTTATCCGGCGCTGGGATTCCCGCCGCCCGAGGGCGACGGGCGGCCTCCGGACTACGTCGAGCGCACCACCGTCGACTATCCCGACGAATCGCCGCCACCCGGCGGACCGCCCCCGGGGCGGCGCCGCCTCTGGTGGGTTCTGGCGGCCGTCGCCGCGGTGGTGGTGCTGGGCGCAGGTGTGCTCATCGCGGTCGACGCCCGCCGGTC